>JAIFNE010000176.1 GCA_020047875.1 Hydrogenophaga sp. | reverse complement strand
TCCAGGCGCGCCAACAGGTCCTGCGCCCGCCAGTGAGCGGGATCGAGCGTGTCCGGCCCCCTGGTGAACGCTTGCATGAACGCCTGCAGGTTCGCCGATGCGCAAGCCAGCTTGCCCGTGGACAGCTCGAAGGCCATCAAGGCGCCATGGTTCTGGATCAGCTCGGGTGCATGGATCGGTTCGAGTGCACACGCTTGCAGGTCAGCCGCGCTGGCAGTGACCTGCTCCGGTGGCAAGGTTGTTTCACTCATCGATCGAGATCCTCGGAGAAGCAGGCAGCGAGATAGGCGAAAGCCTCGTTGGCGGCGTTGATGGCGGTTTGCTGTTCCGGCGCGCTTTGCAGCACCGCATCGGCGGCGTGAAGCCACTGCCTCCACTCGGCGGCGAGCAAGCCGCCAGCAGCGGCGGCGCCGGCGCCGGCGAAAAAGGTCATCCCGCGCCCACCGCTCAGGCCGAGTTGACGTTCGAGGTGTTTGCGAATGACGGCGCCACCGAGCAGCGAACCGGTGAGGGTGTAGGCCAGCCCGAACCAGCGCATGCCCTCGCTCGAGGGCGGCGGTGGCTGGTGTCTGGGCTCCGGGGATTCAGCGCTTGTGATCTGCGCGCCATGGGCACGCAGGTAACCAAGATCGTCATCAATCAAGCCGACGCGTGCGGCTGGGCGCAAGGCAGCGTTCGTGGCGGTCACGGGGTATTGCATCACCGCCTGCTCAAGCGGGGCCCAGCTGCTTCGCCACAGACTCAGAAGGTCTGCGTACTGCTGAAGGGTCAGCGCCGGGCTCATCAGGCGCTTCATGGCACCTGTTTGCTCCAGCAGCCGATGGGCGTCTTGCGTGTCGCGTTTGATGCGTGCGGAGAACAAAGAAACTTCCAAGGCACCAGCTGGCGGTTGCCTGTCTTGTGTGGCTCCCTGAAAGCCTGTTGCTGTCCGCACGTTACACGATCTCATGTCGTGTTTATCGGAAAAATCTGACGCTATCTTAATCCTGCAAACACGCGCTCATCGGGCTGGCGCCGAAAGGTTCGCGATGAGTGCGGGGGCCGGTTGCACCAACCCCGGTATTCGGCGGCAACGGTCAACGATGCCGTGACTGAACCATCGTCGCAGACGATGGCTCAGTCTTTCAATGTGCCAGCGATGACGGTCCGCTCACCCCATGTGCAGACCACCGTTGACCGAGAAGTCGGCGCCGGTGGCGTAGCCGCCCTCTTCCGAAGCCAGCCAGGCGATGATGGAGGCGATTTCGCTCGGCTTGCCCAGGCGCTTCACCGGTACGGTGGCCACAATCTTCTCCAGCACATCGGGACGAATGGCGTTGACCATGTCGGTGCCAATGTAGCCCGGGCTGACGGTGTTGACCGTCACGCCTTTGGTGGCGAGTTCCTGGGCCAGGGCCATCGAGAAACCGTGCATACCGGCTTTGGCGGCGGAGTAGTTGGTCTGACCTGCCTGGCCCTTCTCGCCGTTGACCGAGCTGATGTTGATGATGCGGCCCCAGCCCTTTTCCACCATGTCGGCCACGACCTGCTTGGTCACGTTGAACATGGAGTCGAGGTTGGTGTTCATCACCGCGCTCCAGTCCTCGCGCGACATCTTGAGGAACATGCGGTCCTTGGTGATGCCGGCGTTGTTCACCAGCACGTCGATGCTGCCGTGCTCGGCCTTGGTTTTGGCAAACGCCTCCACGGTGGAGTCCCAGTCGCCGACGTTGCCGACCGAGGCATAGAAGGAGTAGCCCAGCGCCTTCTGTTCGTCCAGCCACTTCTGGAAATCGCGTGTCGGGCCGCAGCCGGCCACCACCTTGAAACCCTCTTTGTGCAGGCGCTGGCAGATGGCGGTGCCAATGCCGCCCATGCCGCCGGTGACGTACGCTACTTTTTGACTCATGTTGTTTGCTCCTCTGGGTGGTGCCTTGCGGCATTAAAAAACTGGTTGGGGAAGAGACGATGACGCCGCAGGCTGCGCGGGCGTGGGTTACCGTTCGAGGGCAAGGGAAACACCCATGCCACCGCCGATGCACAAAGCTGCCACGCCCTTACGGGCGTCGCGGCGCTGCATTTCGTGCAGCAGCGTCACGAGAATTCGGCAGCCGGAGGCGCCGATCGGGTGGCCGATGGCGATGGCGCCGCCGTTCACGTTGACCTTGGCCGGATCCACGCCGAGCGCCTTGTTGACAGCGCAAGCCTGGGCTGCAAAGGCCTCATTGAGCTCAAACAGGTCCACGTCAGCGGCCGTCCAGCCGGCGCGCGCCAAGGCCTTTTGCGTAGCAGGTACCGGGCCCATGCCCATGGTGGCGGGGTCCAGGCCGCTGGTGCCGAAAGCGGCAATGCGCGCCAGCGGCTTCAAACCGAGAGCGGCGGCTTTCTTGGCCGTCATCACCATCACGGCGGCAGCGCCGTCGTTGATACCGGAGGCGTTGCCGGCGGTCACCGAGCCGGCCTTGTCAAAAGCGGGGCGCAGACCGGCCAGCACCTCGGCCGTGGTCTTGGCATTGATGAACTCGTCGCTGTTGAACACGACCGGATCGCCCTTGCGCTGCGGGATGCTCACACCCACGATCTCGTCCTTGAACTTGCCGGCGGCCTGCGCAGCTGCGGCCTTCATCTGGCTGCCTGCGGCCAGCGCGTCTTGCATCTCGCGGGTGATGGCGTGTTCCTTGGCCACGTTCTCGGCGGTGATGCCCATGTGGTACTGGTTGTAAACGTCCCACAGGCCGTCCACGATCATGGTGTCGGTCATTTTCCAGTCGCCCATGCGCTGACCGTCGCGGCTGCCGTTGAGCACGTGCGGGCTGGCGCTCATGTTTTCCTGACCACCGGCAATCACGATTTCACTGTCGCCCCAGGCCACGGCCTGGGCCGCCAGCATCACGGCCTTCAGGCCCGAGCCGCAGACCGCGTTGATGGTCAGCGCGGGGGTTTCCTTGGCAAGCCCTGCCTTCATCATGGCCTGGCGGGCCGGGTTCTGGCCCACGCCAGCGGCCAGCACCTGACCCATGATCACCTCACCAATCGCATCGGCCGGCACACCCGTGCGCGCCAGCAGCTCCCGAATGACGATGCTGCCCAGCTCGGTGGCCGGAATCTTGGCGAGCGAGCCGCCGAACTTGCCCACCGCGGTGCGGGCGGCTGAAACGATGACGATGTCTTCCATGTGTGTCTCCTCAGGGGTCAAAAAAACTACAAACTGGCCGATGCAAAATGTCCGAACCCAGGATGCGGCGGAACCGGCTTTGCCGGGCCGCACCGCATCGCCCCCTTGAGGGGGTCGAGCGAAGCTCGGCGGGGGTGCTTCATGCCTTTGCTTTGACGTAGCGGCCCGGCGCCGGTTCGATGGCCGGGTAGGTTTTGCCCTTGCCGTAGGTCTTGGGCGCTGCAATTTGCTTGCCCGCCAGGGGCTTGAGCCATTCGGACCAGTCGGTCCACCAGCTGCCCTTGTGCTCGGTGGCGCTGGCAATCCAGTTGTTCACGTCGGCGGGAAACTTGCCTGCAGGGCCAATCCAGTGGCTGCGCTTGCCCGCGGCGGGCGGGTTGATCACACCAGCGATGTGGCCCGAGGCTCCCATCACGAAGCGCTTCTTGCCCGGGAACACTTGGGTGTTCGCGTAGGCGCCGCCGATGGGCACGATGTGGTCTTCGCGCGAGCCGTAGATGTACACCGGCAGTTTCACCTGGCGGAAATCGATCTTTTCACCACACACGGTGACCGCTCCCGGCTTGACCAGGTTGTTTTCCAGATAGGTCTGGCGCAGGTACCAGGCGTAGTAGGGTCCGGGCAGGTTGGTGGCGTCGGAGTTCCAGTACAACAGGTCGAACGGCGGCGGCGACTCGCCCTTGAGGTAGTTGCCCACCACGTAATTCCACACCAGATCGTTCGGGCGCAGGAAGCTGAAGGTGGTGGCCAGATCGCGGCCGGGCATCAGACCCCCGTCGGCAAACTGCATCTCGCGGTACTTCACGAAGTTTTCGTCGATGAACACGTCGAGGATGCCGGTGTCGGTGAAGTCGATCAGCGTGGTGAGGAAGGTCGCGCTGTTCACCGGCGCTTCCCCGCGCGCGGCCAGCACCGCCAGCGCATTGCCCAGCATGGTGCCGCCCACGCAGAAACCCAGGGCGTTGATGGTGTCGGCGTTGGTGATGTCTTGCGTGACCTTGATGGCCTCGATGACGGCGTCTTCGATGTAGTTGTCCCAGGTCTTGTGGGCCAGCGACTCGTCGGGGTTGCGCCAACTCACCACAAACGTGCGGTGCCCCTGCTCCACGCTGTAGCGGATCAGCGAGTTGCTCGGCTGCAGATCCAAAATGTAGAACTTGTTGATGCAAGGCGGCACCAGCAGGAATGGCCGCTCGTAGACCTTGGCGGTCAGCGGCTTGTATTCGATCAGCTGGAACAGCTCGTTTTCAAACACCACCGCGCCTTCGGTGGTGGCCACGTTCTTGCCCACCTCGAACACGCTCTCGTCGGTCATGGACACATGGCCCTGCTTCATGTCGTGCAGCAGGTTGGCCACGCCTTTGGCGATGCTCTCGCCCTGGGTGTCGATCGCTTTCTTCTGCGCCTCTGCGTTGAAGGCAAGGAAGTTGCTCGGCGAACTGGCGTCGATCCACTGCTGCACCGCAAAGCGCACGCGGTTGCGGGTCTTGGCATCACCCTGCACCGCCTCGGCCATGGCCATCAGGGTGCGCGCGTTGAGCAGGTAGGCCGCCGCAGAAAATGCGGCCACCGGGTTGCTGGCCCAGGCTTCACCGGTGAAACGGCGATCGCCCTGCGGCTTGACGTTGGCGCCCTGGTTCCAGAGCTCGGCCACCTCCTTGAGGTAAGCGCTCTGAATTTCCATCATGCGCGTCGGCTCAAAGCTCACGGGGTGCCCGGCCGCCTGGGTGAACAGGTGACCCAGATTGCCCAGCCCGGTGCTGGCATCAGGCATACCGCCGAATGCGCCTGGCATCGTCTTGGGCATGAAGGCTTTGAACGCAACCCAGGGGTCTGCCGCGACGGCACCGGGCGCCGCAGCCGCTCCGGGGAAAGCCTGTGCCGCCTGGGTCCATTGGGCCACGAGGTTTTGCTGAAACTGCTCGGCTGCCGCCAGCCAGGCCTGTTGCGGTGACTTTTCCGATGCCATCTCTGTCTCCAATGGTTTTTTGTGACGCTCTATTATCGGCCGACGTACGGCGTCGAATCCCCGCGAGTGTATCGGCGGGGGGCCTCCATTGGGCTGACGCCTTGAAAAAGGAAGCGTGTGTATTTGATTGTGATCGGCTGGTTGTATGTGGTGCTGATGATGGCGGTGGCCGAGGCCACCAACACCACGGGCACCCTATTGGGCGCCATCGTGACTTTTGTGTTGTATGGGTTGCTGCCGATGGCACTGGTGATTTACCTCATGCGCACACCGCAGCGCCGCAGAGAAAACAAGGCGCGGGAAGCGGCCGAGGATCAGCAACGCCGGGCTGAGGCCGAGCGGGCGAAGGCCTCAGGCGAGCCAGATGCAGGCAGCCATGCGCCCGGTGTTGCCCCAGCGGGCGGCGTCGCGCCGGTGGGAAAAGAAGGCTGAAGCGTTGCCCACGGTGCACCAGCGTGCACTGCCGTCGTTGCCGTGGCAGCGGTTGATTCCCATCGCATGGAGCCGCTGAAGCGCCAGCGCCGCCAGATCGGCCAGCCATTTGCCACCCGGCTGGGCGGTGAAGCAGGTTGCAGCGGCGGGATGGCTGGTGACAAACGCCGCGCGCACCTCCGGCCCGACCTCAAACGCGGTGGGTCCGATGCACGGACCCAGCCACACCAGCGTGTCAGCCGCGACCCCAGCCCGCGAACGCTGGGGATCGCGCTGCCGGGCCTGCGCCACCCACGCATCGACACTGGTTTCCAGCACCCCCCGCCCCGCCGAGCCGGCCAGACCCCGCCAGCCCGCGTGAACGGCGGCCACCTGCGAGCCGCTGGTGTCGGTGAAGAGCACCGGCAAACAGTCGGCCACCATCACGGTGCAGGCCAGCCCTGGCTCGGCGCTGAGGCAAGCATCGGCCTGCGTGCCGTCGGGCATGTCAGCCGTCAGACTCACCAGTTCGGTGCCGTGAACTTGCTGCAGGAAGACCGGCCGAACTCCCAGTGCCTGCGCCAACGCCGCGCGGTTCTGCGCCACCGCCAGCGGGTCGTCGCCCACATGGTCGCCCAGGTTCAGGCTGTCATAAGGCCCACGCGAGACCCCACCGCTTCGGGTGGTGATCAAAGCGCGCACATGGGCAGGCGCAGGCCACTCGGGCCGCCAGGCATCGGGCAGAGTCATCGGTTCAAACCTCGGCATCCGGGCAGGCCGAGGGCTGGGCCGCTTGGAATGCGGGAAGCGCCATGCAGGCGTCGAACACCGCCATGGTGCGCGGCAGGCCATCGAGCGGTGTGTTGAAGCGCTGGCCGTTGAAGATCTGGGGCACCAGGCAGCAATCAGCCAGCGTGGGGGCATCGCCGTGGCAAAAGCGGCCCGCTGGCGCCTGCGCCAGCTGGCGCTCAAACGCCTCCAGCCCGCTGCGCACCCAGTGGCGGTACCAGGTGTTCTTGGCGTCTTCGCCGATCTTGAGTTCCTGCGTGAGGTACTTCAGCACCCGCAGGTTGTTGAGCGGGTGAATTTCGCAGGCGATCGATTGCGCCAGCGCCCGCACCCGGGCACGGCCCAGCGCGTCAGCGGGCATGAGCGCGGGGGCGGGATGCTGCTCGTCCAGGTACTCGATGATCGCCATCGATTGCGAAAGCCGGCTGCCATCGTCCAGCGCCAGCAGCGGCACCAGGCCGTCGGCTGCCAGGTCCGCATAAGCTGGCTGCTTGTGTTCACCCCGGGCCAGGTGAATCGGCAGGTATTCGTAGGGCAAGCCCTTCAGGTTCAGGGCGATCCGCACGCGAAACGACGCCGACGAACGGAAGTAGTTGTAGAGCTTCATGGCGGCGAGGATAAACCTTGAGGCAGCGGCAACATCGGCGCGCCCAGGTGCCCGACCTTCACGTAAATCAGCGCCCCTTCGGCCTCGGTGAACGGGGTGTGCAGGCTCCAGCGCGGGCTGCGCAGCCAGCTGTGGCGCGGATAACTGCCGTGCTCGTCCCGGAACACACCGTCGAGCACCAAAATTTCCTCGCCCCCGGGATGTCGGTGCGGGTTGAAGCGGGTGTTGGGCGCCCAGCGCACCAGGGCTGTGCTCACGCCATCGTGCTCGTGCAGCGGCATGACCGACAGGCCAGGCACCAGCCCCGGCCGCCAAGGGGTGCTGCGGGTGTCGATGCGCACCACCTCGTGGTCACTCGGGCCGAACTGCCAGAGCTTGACGAAAAGCAGGCAGCCATCGTGCGAAAACGGCGCATGGGACGAGCCAGGCGGGTTGCGCAGGTAGTCGTCGGAGAACGTGCCTTCGAGCACCAGAATTTCTTCACCGCCGCCGTGCAGGTGCCGTTCGAACCGCGAGCCGGGGGCGTAGCGCACGATGCTGGTGGCGCGCGCCACCTCGCCGCCCACGCGGTCGAGCATGCGGCGCTCGACACCGGGCAACGGGGATGACACCCAGGGCAAGGCGTTTGCACACAGGGCGACGCGCTGGTCAAAGTCGCTGTTCAGGGCCTGCACGGCCTCTGGTGGGTGAGTGCTGAATGTGGTCATGCCCGATTGTGGCCAGAACTTGGGCAATGCGACTTGCTCGCGCCTTCCGGCCGAAACGGGCAGGCCTTGGTAAATCAGGGCCTGTTGGCCGACAGCGCCAACAAGGCATGTGCAATGGACGGCACCATGCTGACCGCGTTGCTGGGGTGGGCGATGCAATCGGTACTCCAGACCTCGTCCACGCCAGCGGCCTTCACCAAGGCCAGCGCG
>JAIFNE010000127.1 GCA_020047875.1 Hydrogenophaga sp. | reverse complement strand
ATGGACCTGCTCAAGCAATGGCGCCTGGACCGCTACTACAGCTCCAAGGCGCGGCTGCTGGACCTGTCGGTACAGGTCGGTGCGATGCAGCAAACCGAGAACGCAACCCCAACCGTAACGGCGGCAACCAACAAGACCTGATTGCAGCGCCTGGGCTGCGCAAGGCAGCGATTGCCTATGCCCGGCAATCGGGAGCTGTTCATCGTCATTCAGCGCGCGGGCGGAAAAACAAAGATTGTCGACGTGACCAACCCCTCGACGTGTCAGAGTCACTGGCATGCGAGCACGGGTTGCGGGGTTGGGTGGCACCCGCGCTTGGCCACCTCGGTGTTCACCCGCGACGACGGCGGTATAGCGGGGGGCCGAACGTGCTCTTGTGGCGCTGCTGACATCGCGCGCAAGTCACACATTCATTCTTATCTGATCATAGACCTGCCGCTGGCTGGGCTTTGACAGGCTCAGCCCGAACGGAACCCAAGACTTCAGAGGGCCGGATCAATAGTGTTCGATCGACACGCTGTTCATCCGTTCGGTGCTGGGTTGGAGGATGGGCGCAACCGCGCTCGGCCTTAGCCTGAAGGCTCGCCACTACCTCGACAAGTAAGACAACCCCGACATCACGGCCCACCCCGGGCACGCCGACTGGACGCAGCGCTGGGCACACGATGATGGCCTCGGCCCTGTTAAAAGCTTCGGCGTGCGCCGCAATGGCGGATCGGCCTTTTGGTGCTGCGATGACCGGTCGTCACGAGAGTGACATTCTGACGTGACATTCTGGCGGGCTTTGTTGATCGGGTCTTTCACTCATGTCTGTCCGCCTGCCGCATCTGCTGGTCAATGACGATGGTCTTCATGCGCCGGGCCTTGAGGCCCTGCGGCGCTGTGTGGCGCGGCTGGGCCCATCGTTGCGCGTTGCGCCCGATCGCAATTGCAGCGGCGCTTCGCAGTCCACCACCCTTGACCGACCGGTGGGTGTGCGCCGGGTCGAGGCCGATGCTTGGGCCGTGGCCGGAACACCGGCCGACTGTGTACATGCAGCCCTGGCCGGTGGTCTGGGTACAGCTCTGGCGGAACAGTTGGGTGGGCCGCCACGCTGCGTGTTCTCGGGCATCAATCATGGCGAGAACCTGGGCGATGATCTGCTGTACTCCGGCACGGTGGGTGCAGCTCAGGTTGCTGCCTTGTTTGGGGTGCCCGCACTGGCCATTTCCGCAGTCTGGCGCAGCGGCCAGCCTGCGCCCGACATCGACGGCGGCATGGCGCTCGTGGTGGCATTGGTTGAGCAAGGCCTGCTCGATCAGGGGCCGCTGTGGAACATCAACCTACCGGCCGGTGCGCCGCGCGGAGTAAAACTCACGCATATGGGCCGCCGGGCACCAGCCGAGTCTGTATCGCCAGCTCATGCGCCGCGCGGGCCCGCCGGGCTCTGGATCGGTCTGTTCCATCCTGGGTTGCCCGAGGCTGGGACGGATTTCGAGGCCATCGAGCAGGGCCTTGTTTCCATCACACCTCTCACGCTTGACCGGACGGATCAACGCCTGCTGGCGGCCAGCCAGGCCTGGTTCGAAAGCACCCGCACATGACCAGGCAAGCATCGTTCGACGCATTGTGCATCGACCTAGATGGCACCTTGGCCGATACCCTGCAGGACATGGTGGCTGCAGTGAATTCGCTGCTGGCCGACGAAGGCTTGCCCGAGGTGTCGTATGCGCAGGTGCTCGCGGGAGTGGGCAACGGCACGCGCGCCTTGCTTGAGTTCTTGCAGCCCAAGGCACCCCTCGAGCAGATCGATCGATGGCAGCGTGCCTACCCGGATCGCTATCGCCTGTTCCTGGGCCGCCACAGTCAGCTGTATGCGGGTGCCTTGCCTGCCCTGCGTGCCCTGAGGGCCGCCGGCTGGCCACTGGCCTGCACCACCAACAAGCCATCGTCCCATGCGCTTCCCTTGCTCACACAGCTGGCCGTGGCGGATTGCTTCGATGTGCTGGTCTGTGCCGATCAGGCGGGGGCCCGCAAGCCGGATCCCGCAATGCTACTCAAGGCAGCCTATGCGCTGGGTGTTGCACCGGAGCGCATGTGCCTGATCGGTGACTCCGACAACGATATCGGCGCGGCTCGCGCAGCCGGTTGCTCCATGATCGCCGTTCGATGCGGCTATGGAGGATTCGCGAATCAGCTTCAGGTGCCCGACTCGCTGCTGCTGGCCGATGATTTTGCTCAGGCAACAGCCTGGATTCTCGAATCCATGACCCTACCCACTTCCAGCGCGTCATAGGCGCGACACATTCTCACTTCAATCTACTGTTTTTAACTGTTGCCCGGAGCCCTTTCATGAGTCTGACTCGCCCTTACCGCCGCCGCCTGCTGGGTACCGGTGCTGCCTTGGTCGCTGCTAACCTGCTGCCTGCCAGCCTGCTCCATGCCCAGTCGGGTGTGAGCGGCACGCTGGTGCTCTACACCTCGCAGCCCGAGCGCGACGCACGCGAGACCATCGCCGCATTCAACAAGGCCCACCCAGCTGTAAAGGTCGAGGTATTCCGCTCCGGCACCACCGAGGTGATGAACCGCCTGCGCACCGAATTCGCCGCGGGTGCCCCGCGCCCCGATGTGCTGCTGATTGCCGATGCGATTTCCATGGAAGCCCTGAAAGCCGAAGGCCGCTTGGCTCGCATGCGTCATCTCGATACGGTACAGATTCCTTCGCGCTATTTCGACAACGAGCGCACCTACATGGGCACCAAGATGATCAGCACTGGCATCGTGGTGAACACGCGCAGTGCAGTCCGTCCGTCGTCATGGAAAGACCTGCTGAACCCGGCACTCAAAGGCCAGATCGTCATGCCCAGCCCGCTGTACTCCGGGGCGGCGGCCATCACGGTGGGCGCCTGGTCGCGACACCCCGATTTGGGCTGGAATTTCATCGAAGGCCTGAAAGCAAACAACGCCATCGCCGTGCGTGGCAATGGCGCGGTGCTGCAACAGGTGGCCACCGGCGAAAAGATGGCCGGCGTGCTGGTGGACTTCATGGCGCTCAACGCCAAGGCCAAGGGCTCACCGGTGGACTTCATCGTGCCGCGCGAAGGCCTGACCTTCGTGACCGAACCGGCGGCCATCCTCAACACCGCGCGCAACGTGCCCGCAGCCGAGGCTTTCGTGGCCTTTCTGGTGTCGCCCGAAGGGCAGCGATTTTCCACCTCGCTGGGTTACTACCCGCTGCTGGGCAGTGTCACCCCGCCCGCGGGCTACCCGAAGGTGGAGAGCCTGCGCTTCCTGCCGCTGGACACCGCGGGCATGCTGAAGTCTGCCGGGGATGAGCGTAAGCGCTTTGCCGGCGTGTTCGGTGGCTGATGTTGCGAGTAGGTTCCGAGGCCAGCCTGCTCAGGCTGGCCCTTGTGGTTCTCATGTTGGTGGCGCTGCTGCCGTTGCTGCGTCTGCTGCTCGAGGTGGGCATGGCACTGGCCGGCTCAACCCGACCGGCGGTGCTGGCCACCCTGATGTCGGCCGATACATGGCGTGCCACGCAGCACACGCTTGAGGTGGGGCTTGGTGGCACGCTGTTTGCCGTAGTCTATGGCGTGGCCATGGCGCTGCTGGTGTCCTTGACACCCATACGGGGTCGCCATTGGCTGGTGTTCGGCTTCGTGATCCAGGCGCTGCTGCCGCCTCAGGTAGTGGCGCTGGCCTGGCTGCAGCTCTGGTTGCCGGTACGAAACCAGCTGCTTGGCATGGGTTTCGAGAGCCTGGCCAGCATGGGCAACCCCCTGCAGTCGCGCGAGGGGATTATTCTGCTGCTGGGCCTGCACTATGCGCCACTCGTGTTCCTGACCCTGCGGGCTGGTCTGCTCAATCTGCCACCCGAAGTGGTCGAAGCAGCGCGAGTCAGTGGCGCCAATCCCTGGCGGACCTTGCGGCTGGTGATCCTGCCACTGCTCACACCGGCGTTGGCCGCGGGTGCCGCGCTTGCCTTCGTATCAAGCATCGGCAATTTCGGAATTCCAGCGTTCCTGGGCATCCCCGCCGACTACCTGGTGCTGCCCACCCTGATCTATCGCGAACTCTCTGGCTTCGGTCCGGCAGCCTTGCCCGCAGCCTTGACGCTCTCGATTGTGGTGGCGTTGCTGGCGGCTGCCGGGGTAGTGGTGCAGCGTATGAGCCTTCGTGGCGGGCATTTCCGCGTGATCGCAGCTCGCCGACTCGATGCGCCATTCCATCTGGGGCGCTGGCAGGGCCCCATGACCGTGGCTGCTCACGGGCTGGTGCTCCTGCTGCTGCTTGCGCCCCTACTGGCCTTGCTGGCCAAGTCTCTGTCACCCGGACTTGGCATTCCTCTGACCTGGGCCAGCGTGACCCTCGAACACTATGTTTATGCACTGATCGAAAACGAAACCACCTTGCGGGCTTTCCGCAACAGCGTGGCGATGTCGGTGAGTGCTGCGCTGGTGCTGGCCGCCTTGTCGATGGTGCTTGCCTATCATCTCGAATATCGGCGCAATGTCTGGGTACGGCGCTTGATGCCGGTCGTGGAATTGCCCTACGTGATCCCTGGCGTGGTGCTGGCGATTGCCATGATCCTGCTCTATCTCAAGCCCCTGCCCCTGCTCGGCGTGTCGCTCTTCAATACCGTGTGGATCATCTTTCTGGCCTACCTCGCACGGTTCATGACGATTCAATTGCGGCCGGTGATGAGCGGTTTCATGCAGATGCCCCACGAGATGCTTGAGGCGGCGGAGGTCTGCGGGGCAGGATTTTTACGGCGACTGCGCCGCGTGATCATTCCCCTGTTGATGCCCTCCATGAGCGCGGGCGCAATGCTCGTCACCTTGCTCGCCATGAATGAGTTGACCGTATCGGCCCTGCTCTGGTCGACTGGCACCGAGACCCTGGGTGTGGTGGTCTTCGGCTTGGAGCAGGGTGGCGAATCGGCAGCCGCCTCTGCGGTGGGTATGGTCTCGATTGCGGCCACGCTGTTGGTTATGGCGCTCGCCTCGTGGTTGGGGCGACATCTTCCTGAAGGAGTGCTCCCTTGGCGAGCATAAGTCTGAAGCATGTCATCAAGCGTTATGGCCGCGGTGATGCCTCGCACCTTGCACTCGACGGCGTGAGCCTTGAAGTGGCGCAGGGGGAGTTCGTCGCGCTTCTTGGGCCCTCGGGCTCGGGCAAGACCTCGTTGCTGCGTTCGGTGGCCGGACTCGAACGAATCGATGCGGGGCGGATCATGATCGGCGAGAACAGAGTGGCCGATCATTCACACCATGTCGATCCCGAGCATCGCAATGTCGGTGTGGTGTTTCAGAACCACGCACTCTGGCCCCATCTGAGCGTATTCGAGAACGTGGCCTTTCCCTTGCGAGAGGCCCGACTAGCATCGGCCGAGATCAGGCACCGAACCACCGAGGAGCTGGCGCGCGTTGAACTTGATGCTCTGGCGGCACGAAAACCAGGTGAGTTGTCGGGCGGGCAGAAGCAGCGGGTCTCGCTGGCGCGGGCGCTGGTGGCCAGGCCCGGGGTGATCCTGTTCGATGAGCCGCTGGCCAGCCTGGATGTTGAGTTGCGGCGCGAAATGATGCGGCACATCTCGCAGGTGCGCAGTGCCGACATCGCCATGATGTACGTGACCCATAACCAGGAAGAGGCGCTGGGCCTGGCCGATCGAATTGCCGTGCTGCATGCGGGGCGCATCGAGCAACTCGCCTCGCCCGAGGTGCTTTGCCGCGAGCCCGCCACACGTCGGGTGGCCGAATTCATGGGCAGAGGCAATCTTCTACCTGCCATCAGCGACGGTATGCGCGACGGTGTGTGTCTGGCCAGTGTGGCTGGCCTGCGCCTGCCTGTGCGTTGCCAAGATCCGATGGCCGCAGGTGCCGCGCTCACGCTGGCCGTGACCCCTTGCGATCTGGTGCCGGTGTCTGACGCTGAGCCGGGCCTGCGGGCGCGCGTCGTGCAGGCATTCTTCCAGGGTCATAGCGGCTGGTCGGTAGATGCCGAACTCGAATTGCCCACGGGGGTGATACCGGTGCAATTGACCTTGGATGCCCGACTGCATCCCCGGCGCGGCGAGCACCTGAACCTGACAGTACGCAATGCCTGGGTGATCCCTGCGTGAGCTTCGTCGACGACAGTCGGGTGCATGGTCTGCAGATCGGCGATGTCTCCACTTCATCGGCCGTGGTTTGGCTTCGCATGCCCGGCCATGGCGAGCTTGAGCTCTCGCTTCATGGCGAGGGCACAAACGCAGGTACCCGACAACTCATCACGCGGGCCGAAAGCGACTTCACGACGCGTGTTTGCTTTGCAGGCCTCGCGCCGGGTACCGACTACCGGATCGACTGGCGGTGGCGCTCGGTCGAGGGCACTGCGGTCTTGAACAGCGATGCCTGCTTCACCACCGCTGCCGATTCGGCAAGGCCCGTGCGCTTTGCTTGGTCGGCGGATGTGTGCGGACAGGGCTGGGGTATCGATCCCGAGCGGGGAGGCTTGCGTATCTTCGAGGTGCTGTCGACCCGGCAGCTCGACTTTTTCATTCATTGCGGCGACAGCATCTATGCCGATCACCCGCTCGAGATGCTGCGTCTCGACGAGGAGGGCAGCCCGTGGCGCAATCTGGTCACTCGTGCCAAGTCCGAGGTGGCGCGTGATCTGGCCGGATTTCGAGGCAACCATCGCTATGCCTGGCTGGATCCCCAATTTTCAGACTTTGCCGCCCGGGTTCCGCAACTGGCCATCTGGGACGATCACGAAGTGGTGAACAACTGGTCGCCCGGGCTCGATCTCGCTGCAGACGCTCGCTATGCCGGCGTAGGACTCGAGGAATTGCGCTTGTGGGCGCGGCAGGCGTATTGGGAATACCTTCCGCTGCCGCCCGAACTATCCGACCCTCAAGCGCCGCTCTATAGACAAGTGTCGCGGGGGCCCCTGCTCGACGTGTTCTTGCTCGACCTGCATTCGCATCGCAATGCCAATGACAGCAATCTCGAGGAGGGGCAGAGCGAGGGCATTCTCGGGGCAGAGCAGACCCGCTGGCTGATCGATGCCATGAGTCTCTCCACGGCGCTCTGGAAGGTGGTGGCAGCCGGCATGCCACTGGGTGTGAATGTGCCGGATGGTCTTGATGCCGCTGGGCGGCTGCGCTGGCAGGGCGTGTCCAACGGCGATGATGGCCCGCCGCGCGGCAGGGAGCGTGAGATCGCCCACCTGCTCGCAGCCTTGCAGGCCCGCGAGGTTCGAAACTGGGTGTGGCTCTGCGGCGATGTTCACTATGCTGCGGCACACCGCTACGACCCATCGAAGGCTGTGTTCAAGCACTTCGATGCCTTCCACGAGTTCGTGGCGGGCCCCCTTCATGCAGGGTCGTTCGGGCCGCTGTCGCTCGATGGAACCTTCGGGCCGCAGGCCTTGTTTGCGCGGGCATCGCCGGTTCGGGTCGACATATCGCCCTCGGGTCTGATGACGGTGAGTCTGCGCGATGGCGTAGGGCGCCTGCTGCATGCGACTCAACTCGAGCCCGTCCGCCAGGCTGTCGCAACCTGAAGCGCTGCAGCTTGCCGCTCCCGGTGCGCGGCAGCGCTGTCACGAACGCGATGGCGCACGGATACTTGCGGGGCGCGATCTCGGTCTTAACAAAGGCTACAGGAACTTGGCAAGCGTTGCGTTGCCCTCGATGTTAGGGCGAAGCACCACGAAGGCCTTAACGATCCGGCCACACTAGACATCGTTCACGCACCCCAGCCTTGCCCCCACAGTTCAGGCCTGCCCGAGGGCAGTCCTGGACTGCGCATCCTCGCGCCAACGCTCAAGAGTTCCTGCTGCCGCACCAAACTCGCATGCGACCACCTCCAGTGAGGTAGTCGATAAGCTTCAGGTCGATCGAGGACCGCGTGACTGTTTATCCGTGACCAACTCGCTGGTCACGGCTTTTTTAACGTCATAGCTCGGCAAGCCGACGGTTCAGTCTTCCACCGGCGTCAGCTTGGCCACGCTGAGCGCCAGCCACTTCACGCCGTGGCGCGTGAAGCTGACCTGGGCCCGGGCGTCACCA
>JAIFNE010000199.1 GCA_020047875.1 Hydrogenophaga sp. | reverse complement strand
CCCTGCACGGCTGGAGCGAGGGCATCGATGCCATGTTGGGCGGCGTGGCTGACATTGCCTGGGTTTCGGCCGACAAGCGCCTGCCCTGCTATCGGGTGACCTCGCTGTACCCGATTGCCATCGACATGAAAAAGCAGCTGCCGATGGATGCCGCGTATGCAGCGCTGATTGCCCCCGAGGCTGCCAAAGCTGGGCTCGTGCCGTTGATCAACTCGAACTACTCCTACGACCAGGAATGGTGGTTCAAGAAGCCCAACACCGACATCGGCAAGATTGATGGGCAACTGGTGCGCTCCATCGGCCCGCTGACGTCCATGATGATCGAAACCTGGGGCGGCAAGCCGGTGTTCATTGCGCCCAAAGAGGTGTTTCAGTCGGCCGAGCGCGGCGTGGTGGACGGCATCAACATGGGTGTGGCCACTTACAGCGCCTGGAAGCTGTGGGGCGTGATGCCGCACATGGTCAAAGCCAACCTGTTCTACGGGAACATTCAGTACATGATCAGCAAGCGCAAGTTCGATTCGCTGTCGCCCGCCGATCAGAAAGCCCTGCAGGCTGCCGCCGCTGAATCGGAGACTTGGCTCAAGCCGAAATACGAAAAGTGGGTGGACGACAGCATCGCTGACGCGGTGAAGCAGGGGGGCACTGTCACCACCATCACCGCTGAAAAGCGCAAGGCACTGCTCAGCAGCGTGACCGGCAAGTGGGACGCCGAGGTGAACGCCGGCTGTGGCCCCGAGCTGGCTGGCAAGGTGCGCACCTTGTTCAACCAAAACGCGCTGTAAGCGAGCATGCTGGCCACCATTGAACGTGGTCTGGAGCGGCTGGCCGTCTGGCTGGCCGCTCTGGGTGCGCTGATCATCGTTGTACAGACGCTCTGGATCTCCTATGGCGTTTTTATGCGCTATGTCATGGGACGACCCGACGGCACCGTGACCGAAGCCACGGCCATGCTGCTGTTTCCCGCGGCGCTGCTGGGACTGGCCTTTGCGCTGCGCGAAGACGCTTACCCCAAAGTCACGTTTTTGCTCGACGCCCTGGGGCACCAGAGCCGAAAGGCGCTGACCGCGGTGAACCTCGTCCTGATGATCGCAGTGGGCGTGTTCTTTTCCATTGCAGGCGTTCAGGCCACGATGCGTGCCTACGCGTCGGGCACCGCTTCTGAAATCCTGTTGTGGCCGCGCTACCTGTTTTGGGCACCTGGCGCGCTGGCGCTCGTGGTGTTCACGCTGTACGCCTTCGTTCGCTTGCTGTCTGTGTTGTCAAGCCCGGCCCAGCTCACCCCCAACCAACAATAGAGGTTTCCCATGGAGTGGTACCACGTCGGACTGGGGCTGATGACGCTGCTGGTCGTGTTCATCGGAATCGGTTTGCCCATTCCCTTCGCCCTGGCGTTGGCTTCCATGCCGTTTCTGCTGTTCATCCAGGGGTGGTCCACCGCCTTGGTGAGCACAGAACTGAAGTTGTGGGGCGTCTGGATCGACTACGTGTTGCTGGCCGTTCCCCTGTTTGTGCTGCTGGGGGAATTGATCGGGCGATGCAACATCGGCCCCAACCTTTATCGGCTCATGCACCGGGGCGTGCGGGTCAAGGGCTCAGCGGCTTACGGCAGCATTGCCGCTTGCGCTGGTTTTGGTGCGGTGTGTGGTTCGTCCATGGTGGGTTCGCTCACCATTGGTGGGGTTGCGCTGCCCGAGATGACCAAGCTGGGCTACAACAAGCGCTTGTCCAGCGGTGTGTTGGCAGCCGGCGGCACACTCAGCGTGTTGATCCCACCCAGCTTGATTTTGCTGTTTTACGGCATCGTCACCGACACCTCCATCGGCGAGCTGTTCATTGCAGGCGTGATTCCAGGGCTGTTGCTGGCCACCTTTTTTGCCATCACGGTGTTCATCTGGGGCCGGTTGTACCCCAGCCACATCCCCGACGCAGACAACTCGCCTCGGGCTTCGGTTCGCGACTTTCTGCTGGCCTTCGGTCCGATCTTCCTGATTGGTCTGGTCATCACCGTGTCTATCTACGCCGGTATTGCGACACCCACCGAAGCCGCTGCTGTGTCTGCGCTGCTGACCGCCATCTTGGCTTTCGGTGTGGGCGGGCTGACCATCAGAGGGTTCAAAGACGCGCTGATGGCCACCATGCGCACCATGGGTTACCTGGGGCTGCTGCTCTCAGCTGGCATTTTGTTTGGCTTCGTGCTCACGTATTACCGCGTGCCCCAGCAGTTCAGCGATATGTTCATTGCGCTGGAGCTGAGCCCGGTGATGGTGCTGGCCATGGTGATCGCTTTCTACGTGATCATTGGCATGTTCATGGAGCCGGTGTCGATGACCTTCATCACGCTGCCCACCATTTTCCCGCTGATGGTCGCCTCGGGTTACGACCTGATCTGGTTTGGCATCATTTTCACCATCACCATGGAAATTGCGGTGCTCACGCCGCCGGTGGGCTTGAATTTGTATGTCATTCAGGGGATCAGTCGAGGCACGATCCCGATCGGTGACGTGATCAAAGGCAGCCTGCCGTTCCTGGCCTGCATGGCGGTGCTGATCGCGCTGGTCATTGCCTTCCCGGCCATCGCGCTGTGGCTGCCCTCGGTGATGTGATGCACGCGTCTGGCTTGCATGTGGAGCGCGCTGGCAGTGGCGAACCGCTGGTGCTGGTGCATGGCTACCTGGGCGGCTCCAGCCAGTGGGCTGCCGAGCTGCAGGCCCTGGGCCCTCACTTCGATGTGATCGCTCCGGACCTGCCCGGCTTTGGCAAAAGCAACCAATTGACATCACCCGACCAGATCACCGGCTACGCACAGGCGGTGCTGGATTGCCTGGACGAGCTGGGCGTGGAACGCTTTCACCTGCTGGGCCATTCCATGGGCGGCATGGTGGTGCAGGAGATGGTGCGGCTCGCACCCCAGCGGGTAACGCGGCTGGTGCTCTACGCCACCGGCGCCCTGGGCCTGCTGCCTGGGCGCTTCGAGACCATGGCCCGCTCCCGCG
This sequence comes from Hydrogenophaga sp., assembly GCA_020047875.1. GTDB lineage: Bacteria > Pseudomonadota > Gammaproteobacteria > Burkholderiales > Burkholderiaceae_C > Hydrogenophaga. The sequence continues at coordinate 29,637 of JAIFNE010000199.1, read as the reverse complement.
AGCGCCTCGCACAGGACGGTGTGGAGGCCACAGCGCGGCGCATCAGCGCCACCTGGCTGCTGCTTAGGGAGGCGTCGCCCAGCGCCGGGGCGCTCGGGGATCTGGCGGCTCAGGCCAGTGCGCAGGCGGCCGAGGCGGGGCTCTGGGCCATGGAGCGCTGGAACGGCCAGGACCAACTGGCCCACATCACACAACCCACACTCATCGTGTGGGGTGACCAGGACCGCAGCTACCAATGGCCACAGATCGAGCGGCTGTGGCGCGGCGTTGCCGGCGCTTCGCTGGCGGTGTTGCCGCAGTGTGCCCATGCGCTGCACCTGGAAAACCCGGTGGTCTTTCACCACCTGCTGCTGGACTTCCTGGTGGGACACCGGCAGCAGCCCCAGCCATCCGGGCACGCCCACTGAAAGCCCTGCGCGGAGCGGTGGCGCCCAGCTGCCTACACTGGCGCCACCCCAACACCACGCACAAGAACGCCCATGGAACTCAAGTGGTTGGACGACTACCTCGCGCTCATCGAGACCGGCTCTTTCTCAGCCGCCGCCGAGAAGCGCCATGTGTCGCAGCCGGCCTTTTCGCGGCGGATTCAGCAGCTTGAGGAATGGCTGGGCGTCACGCTCATCGACCGCTCGCGCAAGCCCCTTCGGTTCACGCCCCTGGCCACCCAGCACGAGGTGGCTTTTCGCAGCCTGGTGACCCACATCTACGAATTTCAGGCCACGCTGCGAGCGGATGCCGCACACACGCCAGACATGGTGCTGGCCGCGCAGCACAGCCTGGCTGCTTGCTGCCTGCCCAGCTTCATCGAGGAGCTTCGGGCCATCCTGCCCGAGCAGCGATTCCGGATTCGGTCACAGAACCGGGACGACGGCGTGGCGCTGATGCTGCGGGGGCAGGCCGACATTCTGATGACATACGAGTCCCGACAGACCAGCAGCACCATACCGACGCAGCTGGCCTCCTCGTGCACGTTGCGCGAAGATGCCCTGGTGCTGGTGGCCAGCGCCAAACTGTGCGATTCCGACGACTTCATGCGGCCGGATCGCCCGCTGCCGCTGCTGTGCTTTCCACCCGAGAGCTTCTTTGGGCAGGCGGTGCGCACGCACGCGCTGGCAGAACTCATGCACACCCGGCTGGTCGCGGTGCAGTACGTGAGCGAGTTCAGTCTGGGCCTGCGTGAAATGGCGCTGATCCATCAAGGAGCCGCCTGGCTTCCCAGAACCCTGATTGCCCACGATCTGCAGCAAGGCACTCTGCGCGAGCTGCGGCGCAGCGACGAAGCACTGCAGCGGCTGATGGCGCAATTCGTGGCCAACCGCAACGGCGATGCAACCACCTCACACACCGGGCAGGCCTGAGACAGCCTGGCGGCTGATCTGACGCACCACATGGCGAACACCGAGGAACACGCTTCGGCCGGCGCGCAGCGCCCAATCTGGCATCCCCTGTCCGGGTACCGCTTTGTCCGGGAGCGGCTGCCCGGCGTTCTGGTGTGCGGGGTGATTGCGCTCGCGTCCACCTTCATTGCCGAGCATTACGGCGGCCCGCTGCTGCTGTATGCGCTGCTGATCGGCCTGAGCCTGCACTTCCTGCACGGCAACCCCCAGGCCAAAAAGGGGGTGGACTTCTGCGGCCGCACGGTGCTGCGCATCGGGGTTGCCCTGCTGGGTGCGCGCATCACATTCGACCAGGTGACCCAGCTCGGGGTTCAGGTGGGCGCCATCGTGGTGCTGGCCGTGGCGCTGACCATTCTCATGGGCGTGTGGTGGGCCCGGCTGCTCGGACTCAGCCGCGAAGAGGGCTTGCTCTCTGGCGGATCGGTGGCCATTTGCGGCGCCTCTGCCGCGCTGGCCATTGCCGCCGTGCTGCCCCAGACCAAAGCGAACGAGCGCTTCACGCTGCTGGCGGTGGTGGCCGTGACGGTGCTGTCCACCATCGCGATGATCGTGTACCCCCTGCTGATCCAGGCGTTGCAGCTCGCGCCGGTGGCCAGCGGCGTGTTTCTGGGAGGCACCATCCACGACGTGGCGCAGGTGGTGGCCGCCGGCATGCTGCTGGGTCCGGCGCAGGCCGACAGCGCCACCGTGGTGAAGCTGTTCCGGGTGATGCTGCTGCTGCCGGTGGTGATGGCCATTTCGTTCCTGTACCGCCACCACCACACGCTGGATGAAACACGCGCCAGCACGCCGCTGGTGCCGGGCTTCTTGCTGGCCTTTGTGGTGTTCATGCTGCTGTCGTCCACCGGGCAGATTCCCGCACCCGTGGTGCAGGGCGCGTCGGACCTTTCCCGCGCGTGCCTGGTGCTGGCGATTGCCGCTGTGGGCATCAAGACCAGCATCGAGGAATTGCTGCACCTGGGCTGGCGACCGCTGTGGCTGTTCGTTGCCGAGACGCTGTTCATTGGCGCCCTGGTGTTGGGCGCGGTGCTTCTGCTTTACGCGGCCTGAGCTGGCGCACACCCAGCCAGCGCGCTGGGGATAATCGCGCACATGGCCAAGAAACAACGTGTGGTGGTGGGACTGAGCGGGGGCGTGGACTCCGCAGTGAGCGCGCACCTGCTCAAAGCGCAGGGACACGAGGTGATCGGCATCTTCATGAAGAACTGGGAAGATGACGACAACAGCGAATACTGCTCGTCCAACATCGACTTTGTGGACGCGGCGGCGGTGGCCGATGTGATCGGCATCGAGATCGAACACATCAATTTCGCCGCCGAATACAAAGACCGCGTGTTCGCCGAGTTCCTGCGCGAGTACCAGGCCGGACGCACGCCCAACCCCGACATCCTGTGCAACGCCGAGATCAAGTTCAAGGCGTTTCTCGACCACGCCATGCGCCTGGGGGCTGAGAAAATCGCCACCGGCCACTACGCACGGGTGCGCGAACGCGCTGGCGCCTTCGAGCTGCTCAAGGGTCTGGACCCGCTGAAAGACCAGAGCTATTTTCTGCACCGGCTCAACCAGGCGCAGCTGAGCAAAACGCTGTTCCCGGTGGGCGAGCTGCCCAAGACCGAGGTACGCCGCATCGCCGCCGAAATCGGCCTGCCGAACGCCAAAAAGAAAGACAGCACCGGCATCTGCTTCATCGGCGAGCGGCCGTTCCGCGATTTCCTGAACCGCTACATCGCCAAGGAACCGGGGCCGATCAAAGACGAGAAGGGCCGCGTGCTGGGAAGGCACCAGGGCCTCTCGTTCTACACCCTGGGTCAGCGCCAGGGCCTGGGCATCGGTGGCGTGAAGGAAAAAGGCGCGCAAAAAGGGGGCAACGAACACGCCCCCTGGTTCGTGGCGCGCAAAGACATGGCCAACAACACGCTGTGGGTGGTGCAGGGCCACGACCACCCGTGGCTGCTCTCGCCCGCGTTGCGCGCGCAGGACGCGAGCTGGATCGCTGGCCCGCCGCCCGCCGCCGGCGCGCTGGCCGCCAAAACGCGCTACCGCCAGACCGACGCGCCCTGCCGCGTCCAGCCCAATGACGGCACGCACTTCACCCTGCATTTCGATCAGCCGCAATGGGCCGTCACCCCCGGACAAAGCGCGGTGATTTACGACGGCGAGGTGTGCCTGGGCGGCGGCGTGATCACGACCGATGCGGCCAATGCACCGGCGTGAGGCGGGCTGCGCCAGCCTTGCTTCTTGCCGGACAACCGCGACTATCGGTGCGTTCGAGAATGCCAATCGGCCGCTTGATAAAAGTCAAACTATCGTAGATTATTGATCCATAGACTTCATTCATCGGACAAGCAATCCTGCTTTCCCGGTTCATCCGAAACCCAACGTGAATGGAGTTCCTCATGGAAAACGTTGCCACTTTCCCCCGCCTCAACGAAGCCGCTCCCGGCTTCAACGCCAAAACCACCCATGGTGACCGTACGCTCGCCGACTACAAAGGCAAGTGGTTGATCCTGTTCTCGCACCCGGCCGACTTCACACCCGTGTGCACCACCGAGTTCATCGGCTTCCAAAAACACGCGGAGACCTTCCGTGGCATGAACTGCGAGCTGCTTGGTCTGTCCATTGACAGCCTCTACTCGCACCTGGCCTGGACCCAGAACATCCAGGAGAAATTCGGCGTCGAGATCAGTTTTCCGATCATCGAAGACATCAAGATGGATGTGGCCCGCGCCTACGGCATGGTGCACCCCGGAGCGGCCGACACGCAGGCCGTGCGCGCCACCTTCTTCATCGATCCCAACGGCATCTTGCGCGCCATGGTCTATTACCCCATGAGCAACGGCCGCAGCATTGATGAGTTCGTTCGCCTGCTTCAAGCCATGCAGACCAGCGACGCCAACAAAATCGCCACACCCGAGGGCTGGACGCCGGGTTGCGACGTGATCGTGCCACCGCCCAAGAGCCCCGACGCCATCAAGGCACGCATGGCCGAGGGCTACAAGACGACCGACTGGTACTACTCGACCAAGTCGCTCTGATCGGCCGAAGCGCCCACCCCGACTTCACCTCGCCCGGTGAAGCCGCGGGATGCTGGGGCCGCAGAGCCCGATCCAGGCTCTGCGGCCATTTCTTATCTGTCACAGGCATTGGCACCATGAGCACACCGTCCCGTCTGCACATCGAATCCTTCTTCGATCCCGCCACCTCCACCTTCAGCCACATCCTCTGGGACCAGGCCAGCGGTCAGTGCGCGCTGATCGACAGCGTGCTTGACTACGACCCCAAATCGGGCCGCACAAAAACCACCAGCGCCGACCGCCTGATCGATCGCGTGAGCGAACTCGGCCTGCAGGTGCAATGGCTGTTGGAAACCCACGTCCACGCCGACCACCTGTCGGCGGCGCCCTACTTGCAGCATCACCTGGGTGGGCAGTTGGCCATCGGCTCGAACATCACCACCGTGCAAAACGTGTTTGGCAAGCTGTTCAATGCTGGTAGCGAGTTCGCGCGCGACGGCAGTCAGTTCGACCGCCTGTTCAGCGACGGTGACCGCTTCACCATTGGCGGCCTGCAAGCCCAGGCGATGCACACGCCGGGCCACACGCCCGCCTGCATGACCTATGTGGTGCGCGACCACAGCACAGACCCGATCCGCACCGTCGCCTTCGTTGGCGACACGCTCTTCATGCCCGATTACGGTACTGCGCGTTGCGACTTCCCCGGCGGCGACGCCGCCGTGCTCTACCGCTCGATCCAGAAGGTGCTGGCTCTGCCCGACGACACCGAGATCGTCCTCTGCCACGACTACCCGCCCGGTGGCCGCGAGCCACAGTGCATCACCACCGTGGCGGCGCAAAAAGCAGCCAACGTGCATGTGCACCAAGGTGTGGGCGAGGCCGAGTTCGTCGCGATGCGACAGGCGCGGGACGCCACGCTCGACATGCCGATGCTGATCCTGCCCTCGGTGCAGGTCAACATGCGCGCCGGGCAGCTGCCAGCGGCCGAAAGCAATGGTGTGCGCTACCTGAAAATTCCGCTCAACGCTGTCTGAACCCCCGCCCATGAAGCACGCGCTGTCCCACTGGTTGCCCATCCTGCGCTGGGGCAAGCAGTACCGCGCCGAACACTTCGGCGCCGATGCCGTGGCCGCTGCCGTGGTCACGCTGATGCTGATCCCGCAGAGCCTGGCCTATGCGTTGCTGGCAGGCATGCCGCCCGAAGCCGGCCTCTACGCCAGCATGGCGCCGCTCGTGTTGTACGCCCTGTTCGGCACCAGCAGCGCACTCGCCGTGGGCCCGGCGGCCGTCACCTCGCTGATGACGGCCGCAGCCCTCGGCACGGTGGCCACATCGGGCAGCCTGGGTTACGTCGCCGCGGCCTCGCTGCTGGCGCTGCTCAGCGGCGTGATGCTGTTCGCTATGGGCGTATTGCGCCTGGGTATGGTGGCCAACTTTCTGAGCCACCCGGTCATCTCGGGTTTTGTGTCGGCCTCGGGACTGCTGATCGCCGCCAGCCAGCTCAAGCACTTGCTGGGCATTCCGCTGCAGGGGCAAACCTTGCCCGAGCTGCTGCCCAGCCTGTGGCAACACGCGCACCAGCTGCACGCGCCCACGCTGGCGATCGGCGGCGGTGCGCTGGCGTTTCTGTTTTGGGTGCGGCGCTCGCTCAAAGGCCTGCTGCGTCGGATCGGCCTGGGGCCGGTCGCTGCCGACGTGATCACCAAGGCCGCGCCGGTGCTGGCGCTGGCCGTCACCACCCTGCTGGCCTGGACGCTGCAGCTCGACCAGAGCGGACTGCGCGTGGTGGGCGCGGTGCCCGTCGGACTGCCGCCGCTCACGTTGCCGATCCTCGATGCGAGCCTGTGGCCGCAGCTGCAGCAGCTGGCAACCGCTGCGCTGCTCATCAGCCTGGTCGGTTTTGTCGAATCGGTTTCGGTGGGCCAGTCGCTCGCGGCCAAACGGCGCGAGCGCATCGAGCCAGACGCCGAGCTGCGCGCCCTCGGTGCGAGCAACATCGCTGCGGGCCTGACCGGCGGCTTCCCGGTCACCGGCGGTTTCTCCCGCTCGGTGGTGAACTTCGAAGCCGGTGCGCGAACGCCGGCTGCCGGGGTATACACCGCGCTGGGTCTGCTGCTGGCAGCACTGCTGCTCACGCCCGCGTTGCACTACCTGCCGCAAGCCACCCTGGCCGCCACCATCGTGGTGGCCGTGCTCACACTGGTGAACTTCGGCGCCTTTGCGCGCACCTGGCGCTACGCACGCGCCGATTTCACTGCGCTGGCCCTCACCTTCTCGCTCACGCTGCTGATCGGTGTGGAAGCCGGACTGATGGCCGGCGTCGGCACCTCGCTGCTGCTGTACCTGTGGCGCACCAGCCGCCCGCACATCGCCACCGTGGGCCGCGTGCCTGGCACCGAACACTACCGAAATGTGTTGCGCCACGCGGTGCAAACACACCCCCGCATACTGGGCCTGCGCGTGGATGAAAGCCTGTACTTCGCCAACGCCCGTTACCTGGAAGACCACATCGCTGCACAGGTGGCCGCATACCCGTCCGTTGCGCACGTGGTGCTGCAGTGCACCGCCATCAACGACATCGACGCCAGCGCGCTGGAGAGCCTGGAGACCATCGCGCAACGCCTGCAGGATGCGGGCGTGAAACTGCACCTGAGCGAGGTGAAAGGACCGGTGATGGACCGCCTGCAGCGCAGCGATTTCCTGCAACATCTCAGCGGTCAGGTCTTCCTGACGCACCACCAGGCAATCACCACGCTTGCGGAATGACGCCGACCACCCCGCACCCACCAGCTGTCCTTTGACGGCCCAGCAGGCCCTGTTGCGTGCAGGGGTTTGACGGATGTCACGGACACTCCATGGGGTATCGATAAACTTCGATACTCGCTCCTGGCCCGGCCAGATTTCTATTTCCTCTCTGAATCGAATCCCATGAAAAAATCCTTCGCTCTGGGCCTGATTGGCCTGGCCGTCGTCGCTGCTGCCCACGCCGCTGACAGCACGGAACTGTTCGTCAACATCCACAGCGGCAGCGCCATGGCGCAAGGTGCCGGGCTGGTGCTCGCCGGTCAGGCGCTGGAGCAAAAGGCCAATGTGCGCATCCTGCTGTGCGACGCGGCCGGCGACATCGCCGTGGTGGGCCAACAACTGCCCAAGCTCAAGCCGCGCGACGTGACCACCCAGCAGATGCTGCAGGGCGTCATCAAGGCTGGCGCCAAGGTTGAGGTCTGTGCCCTGTACCTGCCCAACACCGGCCGCAAGCCGACCGATCTGATCGAGGGCGTGACGCCTGCCAAGCCCGCCGATGTGGCCGCGCACTTGCTCAAGCCAGGCTTGAACTCGCTGGCGTTCTGATCGGCTCTGTGCCCCACAAGGAAACGGCGCCCTGCGGGGCGCCGTTTCCTTGTGGGGCATCAGGGATCAGGCGCCGAAATGCTCAGGCATCTGAACCGCGACGACTTCGCCGCGTGCGGTTGCCACGTTTTCGGCATAAACCACCGTTTCCACAATCACTTTGCGGCCCTTGATTTCCTTCACGCGGCCGCGGATCACCAGTTCTGTGTCGATGGGTGTGGGCTTGAGAAAGTCCACGTGCAATGAGCCGGTGACAAAGCGGAACGGCGGCAATGAATCCATGTTGCGACCTGCTTGCCGGTACATGGCTGCAGCGGCGGTGCCGGTGCTGTGGCAGTCGATCAGCGAAGCGATCAGGCCGCCATAGGCGAAGCCGGGCACGGAGGTATGAAAGGGCTCGGGCCTGAAGCGTGTGACGGTCTCTTCACCGTCCCAGACGGTCTTGATCCGGTGGCCGTGCTCGTTCTGGCTGCCGCAGCCGTAGCAGTGCGAAGCGTTGTCGGGGTAGTGGTCCTGGAAAGCGTCCATGGGCATGTCTCGTCTGGGGAGTTGGGGTATGGAGGGGCAGCGCTCAGGGCTTCAAGCCCAGCGCCATGCGCAATTCGGACTCGCTGTGCGCGTACTGCACATCCAGCACCCGACCGCCCGCCAAGGCAATGAGCGTGACCGCATCTTGCTGCCGCGGCCAGTCGGCGAGCAGGGCCTCATGCCGCGACACCCCCACGTCGAAGGGATGCTCGCGCAAAGCGGGCCAGGGTTGACCGGGTTCGACGGCTGCGGCATGGGTACACAGGGGCAGGAGCAGCGTCAGCGCCAAGGTGGTGAGGGTCTTTTTCAGGGGTGTCATGCTGGGGCGCGGTCGTGCAATGCGTGGCCGCAGCCTTCCCGACCCTCGGTGTTGACCATGTGATCCGCCATGTCAGAGAAGGTCTTGATCAGCGCGGCCCGAAAACCCTCGTCTGACACCTGTTCGTTCAGTGCTGTGCGCATGCACAGCATCCACTCATCGCGCTCGGTCGGGCCAATGGCGTACGGCAAGTGCCGCCTGCGCAGACGCGGATGGCCCTTTTTTTCGATGTAAAGGTTGGGGCCGCCAAACCAGCCCGAGAGGAATTCGAACAGGCTTTCGTTGGCGCCGGCCAGACTCTCGGGATGGAGGCGGCGAGCGGCGTGGGCCTCGGGCAGTTCGTCCATGAGTTCGTAAAAGCGGTCCACCAGGCGGTGGATGCCTTCGGCGCCACCGAGCGTGTGGTAGGTGGTTTGAGCAGCGGCGTTGTCCATGCCATGCGTCCTTTCAAAAGGGTTGAACCTGCAGGAAGCGGAACTCAGCCAGCCTTGGCCGCTGCGCCGGGCGCATTCGGTGGCGGGCCGAACAGGCGGTCGGTGAGCTTGACGTACCACGCGGCGGCCTGCACCTGCACGATGTAGGCCAGTGCGATCAGCAGCGCAGCGTCGGCCCCCTGGGCTCCGAAGACGCCCATGGCGATTGCCAGGGCGATCGACAGGTTGCGCATGACGGTGCCGTAAACCAGTGCAATGGCGTCCCCACGCTGAAAGAAGAGTTTGCCGACCAGGGTGCTGAGGGCAAAGTTGAGCGCGTACAGCAACACCAGCGGAAGCAGCAATCCGGGCAACAGCGCAGGCTGGGCAAAAATATCCTGCGACTTCAGCGCCATGGACACGAACACGATGCCCAGCACACCGAGCGTGGAGATCGGCGGAAACCTGGGCTTGATCTTCTGGTTGAAGTGCGGCTCGCCGTGTTTACCGATCAGCCAGCGCTGGGTGATCGTGCCCAGCAGCAACGGGAGGAACACGATGAGCGCGATCTGCCCGAACACCTGCAGCACCGGGATCTCGACCACCGTGCCGAGCAGCGCCTTGAGGTAGACCGGCGCGAGCAGAGATCCGGCAATCAGCCCGACCACGGTCATCTTCACCGCCGCGGGCACGTTGCCCTTGGCAAAACCGGTCCAGGAAATGGTCATGCCCGAGGTGGGCAGCAGCGCGGTGAGCAGCAGCGCCAGCCGCACCATGGGTTGGTCGGCAAAGAACACCAGACCAGCCGCATAGCCGATGGCCGGCAGGACCACGAAGTTGATGGCCAACGTGGTGCCCTGCAGCTTGCCCCCGCCGGGCTTGAGCAACTCGCGCACATTCATCGTGACCATCATGGGATAGACCATGAGGAAGGTCAGCGGCAAGATGGCCGAGCGCAGGAAACCGGGGTCGACGAGCTGACCGAAACCCAGCCCGCCCAGCATGGCCAGCGGGATACTCCAGACCAGGTGTTTCTGCAGCCAGTTCAGGACGTTCCACATGATCATTTCCTGTTGTTCATTTTCAAAGGTCTGGGCGCAAACCCACGCAACGCGGCGAGGGTATTCACCGGTTCCGCAGGGCCAGGGCCCACGCTTGCATGGCATCGTTGGCAGGCTTCATGGGTGCGTCCATGAAGCTGATGACGAAATGGTCGCCCATGTCGGCAACACCGATGCTGCGCGGACGCACCGCCAGAACCTGCGGGTTGGGTAGCGCATGGCCGAAGCAGAACACCACGTTCATGGCGGCCTGGATCTGAGGGGAGACATCGCCACCGATGGCCTGGGTATGGGCCAAGTGATCGAAGGTGGCGATGTACTGGACGCGAGGCGTGTCGGCGATGCAGGCCTTGAAGTAATCGGCAATGGCGGCTGCGCTCTCGAACCGGGTTTCGGCCTTGGCGATGTCGACCACAGTGATGGGGTACTTTTCCTGGAAATGCAGCTGCTTCATGGTGGCTCCGAAAGTTAAGTGGAAAGGTGGGTGAAAGCGGTGTTGGTGTGTGCCCGATCAGGCCAGCTGATCGAGCGGTCGCTCCGCTGCGCTGTGCCGGTGGTCTGCCTGCGCCGCCAAGGTTGCGATGCGCGCCAGATACGTGTCGCGCGAGGTCGCGGCAAAGAAGGGGTGCCAGCGCCGTTGTTCTTGCACCGTGCTCACCGCGCGTGCGTGGCGCTCGTGGCCCGCGAACAGCAGGGTCTCGTCAGGCAAGGTGAAAATGCGCTGCGTCACGCTGTCCCACAACGCGGCGGGGTGCGCAGGCCGGGGCTGGTGCGGACAGGCATCCACCGCCAGCAGGCCACCGCAAAACACCCGGTCGCGCCAGACGAAACTGAGGCAACCGGACGTGTGGCCCGGGGTTGCGAACACCTGCAGGAACTCGTTGCCGAACGGCAGCAAATCGCCGTCGGCCACGGCGTGAGCACCGGGGCGCGGATCACCCTGGACCACCGGGGCGCCCAGCTGGCACAGCGAGGGAAATTCCGATGGTTGCAGGTCGTCGTGGTGGTGCGTGCGCAGCACCCAGCGCAGGCGCAGATCCCGCTCGGCCAGCAGTGCCTGCAAAACCGGCAGATCGGGGCCGTGAGGGTCCACCACCACCGCCTCACGTGCATCGACGTCGGCCAACAGGTAGCTCATCTCGCCACCGCTCTCATCGTGGAGGATGCGAAACAACATCTCAGCCTTCCCCGCGCAGCCGGAGCGCCAACAGCAACACCGTCAGGCCAGCCAAGCCCGAAAGCCACCCGTGCCAACGAGCGAAGCTCGACACAATACCGCCGCCGAGCCACTGGGGAGAAGACCACATGCTGTTCTCCACCAGGAATCAGGCTGCGTCGCTGTCGTCCTCGCCGATCAGCAGGGTGCCGTCGGCAAGGTACTTGTGCAAAGGCACGACCAGGTTGGTCGGCGCAGGCTTGTTCTTGAACACACGGCCGGCGAAATCGAAGGTGGACCCATGACACGGGCAGAAGAAGCCGCCCTGCCAGTCGGGCGGCACGCTGGGGTTGCTGGTGCCCTGCTTCAGCGTCACCGGCGAGCAGCCCAGGTGCGTGCAGATACCGACCGTCACGAACAGCTCGGGCTTGATGGATCGGTGTGTATTGGCCGCGTAGGCAGGCTGTTGCTTCGCTTGGGAGTCTGGGTCAGCCAGCCCCTGCATGCCGTCCAGGGTGGCCAGCATCTCGGGTGTTCGGCGCATCACCCAAACCGGCTGGCCGCGCCACTCCACGGTCTTCATCTCGCCGGGCGCCACATCCGCTGGATTCATCGACACGCTCGCGCCCTGTGCCCTGGCCCGCTCGCTGGGGGCGAAGCTGGAGACAAAGGGCACCGCCACGGCAGCTGTGGCGGCAACGCCCATCGCGCTGCTGGTCAGAAGCCAGGTGCGGCGCTGCGGGTCGCTGGGTACGACGGGTTGGGGAAGTGTCTGTGTGGGATGCATGTTCGGCTCCTTGTGATGGGCAGTGGCGGGTGAGGTGAGTGCATGGCATGCGGCACCTCTTGAATGGCGTCCTACGGCTTGAGCACCAGGCGCAACAGCATGGACACGAGCAACAGCACGCCAATGGTGGCTGCCCAGATCCCCGCCATCCAGAGCAGCCGCCGCCACAAGGGCTGCGGCGTCTCGTCGCGGGGGACATCAGCAATCTCCGGCCAGCGCAGGCGATGGGTTTTCATGCGTGGTATCCGTCCGAAGTCACCTTGCCGCGGAACACCCAGTACGACCAGGCCGTATAGCCCAGAATCATCGGCAACACCAGGGCTGTGCCCCAGAGCATGAAGACCTGCCCGCTTCGGTCGGTGGCTGCGTCCCAGATCGTGACCGCTCCCGGCACGATGTAGGGGAAGACGCTGATGCCCAGACCCACGAAGCACAACAGGAAGACGCCCAGCACCAGCAGGAAGGGCGCCGTCTCTTGCCCCGCTTTGAGGCTGCGCACAAAGGCCAGGCTGGCCAATGCCACCAGCACCGGCACCGGTGCCACCCACAGGACATTGGGCCAGTTCAACCAGTTCCTGAAGTAGTCGGCGCTGAGGAACAAGGTGGCGATGCTGACCGCGACGATGGCCGCCAGCGTGGCAGCACCCAGCCACCAGGCCATGGAACGGGCCTGGCGTTGCAACGTACCCTCGGTCTTCATCACCAGCCAGGTGGCACCCAGCAGTGCATAGGCAACCACCACACTCGCACCGGTGAGCAGCGAAAAGGGCGTGAGCCAGTCCCACCAGCCGCCGGCGTACGCCCGCTCGCTGATGGCCACACCTTGCAGCAGTGCGCCCAGGATGACGCCTTGCGCGAACGCGGCCAGCAGTGATCCACCGGTGAAAGCCAGGTCCCAGAAGCCTCGGTGGGCCGGGTCGCGCCAGCGGAATTCGAACGCCACGCCACGAAACACCAGCGCCAGCAGCATGGCGATGATGGGCGCATACAGCGCAGAGAAAATCAGACCGTAGGCCAGTGGAAATGCCGCGAGCAAACCCCCGCCACCCATCACCAGCCAAGTCTCGTTGCCATCCCACACCGGCGCGATGCTGTTCATCGCAGTGTCGCGGTCGTGGCCCACCTCGAAGGTGTTGAACAGGATGCCAATGCCCAGGTCAAAGCCGTCAAGCACCACGTAGATGAAGACGGCCACCATGATGATGAGGGCCCAGATGAGGGTCAGATCGATGTTCATGAGGCTCCCCTTATTCGGTGGCGATGGCGTCGGGGCGCAGCGCCACGGCGGGTGTCGTGCCAGCAGCGCGCGCGGGGATGTTGGGCGGGGCCGACTCGTGCACCCCCGGCGGCTTGGCCATCAGCTTCAGGATGTAGAGCACCCCGGCACCGAAGACCGCGAAGTAAACGACCACAAAGGCCACCAGCGACGCCGCCACAGCAGGTGCCGCCAGCGGTGAAGCCGACTCGACCGTGCGCATCAGGCCCTGGATGGTCCAGGGCTGGCGGCCCACCTCGGTGGTGATCCAGCCCGCGAGCACCGCGATCAGGCCCGAGGGGCCCATGACCAGGGCAAAGCGATGCAACCACTTCCACTCGTACAGCCGGCCCCGGGCACGCGCCCACAGGCTGAGCAAGCCCAACCCAGCCATGAGAAAACCCAACCCGACCATGATGCGAAAGGCCCAGAACACCATGCCCACCGGCGGGTGGTCGGCCACGGGAACCGTGTCGAGTCCGTTCATGGGTGCGTTGAGATCGTGTTTGAGAATGAGGGAGGACAGTTTCGGGATTTCCACCGCGTAGTCGACCCGCCCTTCAGCGCTGTTGGGAACCCCGAACAGGATCAGCGGCGCACCTTCCGGGTGGCTCTGGTAGTGGCCTTCCATGGCCATGACCTTCACCGGCTGGTGCTCCAGCGTGTTGAGCCCGTGCATGTCGCCCAACACGATCTGCAGCGGTGCCACGATGGCTGCCATCCACATCGCCATCGAAAACATGAGGCGCGCGCGCGGGTTGGCGCGGTCTTTCAACAGATGCCAGGCACCGACCGCCCCCACCAAGAACGCGGTGGTCAGGTAAGCAGCAGAGAGGGTGTGCACCAGCCGGTAGGGAAAGCTGGGGTTAAAAATGATGTCGATCCAGCTGCCTGCTGGAATGAACTGGCCATTGGCGTTGATCGCGTAGCCCGACGGGGTCTGCATCCAGCTGTTGACCGAGAGAATCCAGAACGCCGAGACGAAGGTACCCAAGGCCACCATCAGCGTGGCGATGAAGTGCAGGCGTTTGCCCACACGGCTCATGCCAAACAGCATCACGCCCAGAAAACCGGCCTCCAGGAAGAAAGCGGTCAGCACCTCATAGGCCATCAGCGGCCCGATGATGGGCCCGGCCTTGTCGGAGAACACCGCCCAGTTGGTGCCGAACTGATAGGACATCACGATGCCCGAGACCACGCCCATGGCAAACACGAGCGCAAAAATCTTGATCCAGTAACGGAACAGGTTCATGTAGTCCTCGCGACCAGTCTTCAGCCACAGGCCTTCGAGCACCGCCAGGTAACTGGCCAGGCCAATGGTGATCGCCGGGAACAGGAAGTGAAAACTCACCGTGAACGCGAACTGGATTCGCGCCAGCAGCAGGGCATCGGGTAAGTCAAACATATCGGGGTCCTTGCGTTATTCAGGGTTCGCGCAGTTCCGCTGGCCACCGGAACCGCCCCACACGGGGACGGCGCTGCTGGAAACAGGGGACATTCATCACCAATGACTTATCAAGATCCGTGCCGCGCGACCGCAGGCGGATAAGTGCAATGGAATCAAAGGTGTTGAGCGAAGACCCGTCAGAGCCCGCTCTGCCACTTCCGCCAAAACTGCCATTTTTGGCAGAAAATGGCGCGCAGACTGCCCCTTTTTGCCTGCCCAGGAACCCGCATTGAAACCCCTGCCCGAACTCACGGCCTTTCTCGAAGGCCTGCCCGAACCGCACATCCTCTTCGATGCGCGGTACCGCATCCTCGCTGCGAACGCGGCGTATCGGCGCGCCTATGGCGGCCAGCGCGATGTGGTCGGCCGCACCTGCTACGAGGTCTCGCACCACTTTTCAGTGCCCTGCGATCAGGCCGGGGAGTCCTGCCCGCTGGCGCGGTCGCTCGCCTCGCGCCAGCGCGAGCGTGTGCTGCACCTGCACCACACCACCCAAGGCGAGGAATACGTGAACATCGAGCTCTCGCCCTTGCCAGGCCCCGACGGTGAGCCCGCATTCTTCGTGGAAAAGATGGAGCCGCTGCGCGTGGCCCAGGGCCAACCGGCAGCACAGGGACTGATCGGGCGGTCGGAGGCGTTTCAGGCCATGCTGGCCCTGGTGGCGCGGGCCGCACCCTCGCGCGCCACCGTTTTGCTGCTCGGCGAATCCGGCACTGGCAAGGAGCTGGTGGCGCGGGCCCTGCACGAGGCGAGTCCGCGCGCGGGCAAGCCGCTGGTGGCGGTGGACTGCTCCAGCCTGCCCGAGACCCTGTTCGAATCCGAACTCTTCGGCCATGAGCGTGGCGCATTCACCGGCGCCAACGCCGCCAAGGGCGGGCTGGTGGAGGCGGCCAGCGGCGGTACGCTGTTTCTGGACGAGGTCGGGGACATCCCGCTGCCCATGCAGGTCAAGTTGCTGCGCCTGCTGGAGACGGGCACTTACCGCCGCGTGGGCAGCACCGAGCTGCGCCATGCCGACATCCGCGTCGTCTCGGCCACCCACCGCGACCTGGACCAGATGGTGGCAGACGGCCGCTTCCGAGAGGACCTCTACTACCGGCTATCGATATTTCCGATCCGGTTGCCCAGCCTGCGCGATCGGGCAGGCGATGTGACGCTGTTGGCGCCCTCGCTGCTGGAGCGTGTGGCAGCGCCGCGCCACCTGCGCCTGAGCACCTCGGCTCTGAGACTGCTCAGCGCGCAAGCGTTCCCCGGCAATGTGCGCGAGCTGCGCAATTTGCTGGAACGCGCCGCACTGCTGTGTGACGGCGACCTGATCGAGGCCGAGCATGTGCAGCGGGCCATCGACACCGGCCGCCGCCCGGCTGGTACCACCCGCCCGCCGGCCCAACGGCCATCGGCGGCCTTGACCACCGACAATCCCGCGGGATCGGTGACCGATTTCAAGGCCCTGGAACAAACCGCCCTGCGCGCGACGCTCGCGGCGCACACCGGTAGCCGGGCCGAACTGGCGGCCAAGATGGGCATCAGCGAGCGCTCGCTGTACCGAAAAATCAAGTCGCTGGATTCGACAAACATGCCCCCGGCATCCTGAGCCGAGACGCTCTGCGGCACGCTGTCCACGAGCCTGTCGTGGCCGTGCGTCTGATCAACATGACTCTGCGGGGCTGGCCAACTTCGACCAGACATCCACCGCCGAGGAGCTGAGACTCCGCGTGTCGGCGGGCACCGCAGGCGCGGCCGAGAACGAGCGCTGTGAAGTGCCGACCCGCGCGCGCTGGCAGGCCCATGAATCGCCATCGAAACGGCACAACCCTTGCAACTGACCAGCACTTCATCGCCCGAACAGCGAGCGCACAACGCTGCCTGCGCCGCGGCTGTCAACCCGGGCCGCGCAGCTTCTCGTGGATGCGTCGCGTGGTGCGCCACGCGCCCCACAGCACAAGCGGAATAAAGGCCCCAGCCAGAATTTCCGGATTCAGCGGCAGACCAGCAGCCTTGCCCGCCTTGCCCAGATACAGCAGCAGGCTGACCACGTAGTAAGAAATGGCCGCGATCGACAGGCCTTCCACCGTGGTCTGCAGGCGCAGCTGCAGTTCCTGCCCGCGGGTCAGCTTCTCCAGCAGTTGCTGGTTCTGCACCTCGGTGGCGATATCCACCCGCGTGCGCAGCAGGGCGCTGGCGCGGCTGATGCGCTCGGACAGCGAGGTCAGGCGCTGCCCGGTGGCGGCCACGGTACCCATGGCCGGCGAGAGCCGGCGCTGCATGAACTCGCCGATGGTCTGGGTGCCTGGAATAGGTCGCTCACGCAGCTCGGTGATGCGCTGCGTCACCAGCGCGTCATACGCGCGGGTGGCCGAAAAGCGGTAAGCGTGCTCGGCAATGGCCCGCTCCACACCGGCAGCCAGCGACACCAGCGTATCCAGCAGAGCCTGGTCGCTCGCCCCCTTGTTCTCCAGTTGCGCGGTGATGTCGGCCAGCTGGCGCTCACTCTCCGCGAGCAGCCGGCCCAGCTTCTTGGCTACCGGCAGGCCGCGCAAGGCCATCAGGCGGTAAGTCTCGATTTCCAGCAGGCGTTGGGAGACGCGGCCGGCGCGGGTCTCGGTGGTGTCGGGCGGCGCGACCACCAGCATGCGTTCGAAGCCGCTGTCGCGCAGCAAGAAATCGGTGACGACGATGGAGTGGCTGTTGTTGCCCATCTGAGAGGCCACCACCGTGTGCTCGCTCAGCCACGTGCGTGCCAGCGCCAAGGTCTGCTGCGGCTCGCTCAGGTCGCCATACAGCATGATGAGCTTGATGGCGGCGAAGGTGCGCCCCGGGATCGTGGCCAGCCAGTCGGCCGGCAGCACCAGTTGCGACAGCAACTCAGGGTCGCCCAAACCTGGCCGAGCCCCTTCGGGCAGGGGTTGCACCAGTGAGTAGCGGCTGAATTCGGTGTGACGCTCCCACTTGAGGGTGCAGCCTGGCAGTCGCAAGCGCAGGAAGTGACCTTGCAGGTCGGCGGGCGTCAAACCTTCCTGGCCCGGAAGGCGCCGCAGGTGCTCACACTCCTGCTCCCGGGTTACGCCATCGTTGAACACCGCGACAAACACCACCAGCGCCGGCAAGCGGATGCGCGCCGACGGGCGTGCATGCACCTCGTTGTGCAACTCGATGCGCAGGACATCGTCGGCTGGCAAGCAACGAAAATCAGGAGGTTGGGATGGCATGGATGGCATGGATGGCATTGTGCAGGCAGAAGCAGCCCGTCAGCCCAGGACCTGACCGAGCCAGCGTGTGGTGTGCGCCAACCCCTGGTGCCCTAGCCCCTCGTCCAGCACCACCTCCCCCTGCCAGGCCAGGCGCTCGTCGAGCAAGCCAGAAAAATCGGCCCGCAACAGCTCGGGGGTGAACAGCATGCTCGGGTCCTTGGGGCCGCCGCTTCGATGCTGCAGTTGAAGCGGATGAAAGCCTTCCACCAGCAGCCAGCCCCCCGGGCGCAAGCCCGCGGCCAAGCGCCTGTGCGCCCCGGCGCGGATGGCGGTTGGCAGGTGCACGAAGACCAGTACCAGCGCATCGAAACGGACCGGCTCTGGCGTCCAGTCGGCGAGGTCGCCGAGCACGGTGCGCAGGAGAACGCCGCGCTCGGTCGCGAGCGACTGCGCCTTGTTCAGGCCCACGGCAGAGCCGTCCATGGCGGTAACCTGATGCCCCTGCTGGGCCAGCCAGACACCGTTGCGGCCTTCACCGTCCCCCGGCACCAGCACATCGCCACCGGGCTTGAAGCGCCCCTGCTGCTCGACCAGAAAGGCGTTCGGCGCAGTGCCGTACTTGTAGCCAGCGATTGAAAAGTTCTGGTCCCAGAAGCTCATGGGCCGCACGTTACTGGTTGCGTGAGGGCAGATCGGCGTAGTAGGCCGCCAGCGCCTCGATCTCACCGCGCGTGAGCTTTTTCGCAAACGTGCTCATGCCCTTGGCCGCGTCGTTCGCGCGCACGCCGCTCTGGTAATCGAGCAAGGTGCGGGTGAAGTACAGCGGGTTCTGTCCGGCCAGGGCCGAGGCTTCGAGCTTGCCGCCCTGACCTTTCACGCCATGGCAGCTGGCGCAAGGCGTGAGCAGGCGTGCGGGGTCACCCTTGCGAACCAGCTGCGCGGCGCTCATGCCTTCCCCGCGGGGGGGCGGGCGTGGCGTGCCATCGTCACCGGGCGCCGGCAGGCTGGCGTAGAACGCCGACACATCGGCGATCTGTTGCGGCGTCAGCATCACGGCGATGTTGTGCATCAGCTCGGCCCGCTTGCCCTCGAGCCGCAAGCGGCTCTGATAGTCAAGCAACATCTTGGCGGTGTAAGCGGCTTTCTGGCCGGCCAGATGGGGCCAGTTCTGCGTCGGCGCCACGCCGTTTTCACCGTGGCAAGAGGCACAGAACAGCTGCTGGTTGACCACGCGGCCGCGTTCGGCATCGCCTTTGGGCAGGGCCGCCAGCGCGCCGCGCAGGCTGGCAGGGGTCCAGGCCTTGGCCGACGGTGCGGCCGCGTGGTCGGTGGCGTGGGCCGGGTCGGCCGCCAGGCCCATGAGCAGCCCCGTCACGCCGATGGCCAAGGCCACCCGGGCGCGATGAAACAGGCCGTTCGTCACGGCGGTCAGCTCTTGCAGGTAGGGATCGTGTTGCATGTGCGTTCCTTCAGGCAAAGCAGTCGGCGGTGAAGGTTCGCAGCCAGGCCTGCTGATAGCGCGCGCCCAGCTTGATCTGCGCCGGCGTGGCGTTCAGCGGCAGGTAGCGGCCCTGGCCATTGATGCGGGCAATCTTGCCGTCGATGATCTTGAACACATCGGCCACGAAGAGGCCGTAGTCCTTGCCGGCGAGGGCGTAGCAGGTGTTCTCCCACAGCGGCTCCGGCGCGGTGCGGCCAGCCAGTTCTTCAACGATGGCGCGCGCCACCACCTTGGCCTGGGTGTTGGCCGAAAAGCCGCTCTTGGGCATGGCATCGGCGATGCTGGCGTCGCCAATCACGTACACGTTGGGCTGCAGCGTGGAGGCAAACGTGCGGCGGTCCACCGGGCAGAAGCCGCTGCCGTCGGCCAGGCCCAGCGTCATGGCGACCTGGCCCGCCTTCATGGGTGGAATGACGTTGATCACATCGGCCTGGATCACCTCGGCCTCGGTCTCAATGCGCATCTGCCGGGCATCGATCTTCAGCGTGCGGCCACCGTCCTTGCCACGCACCCAGCTGAGCATGCTGGTGACGCTGTGCTGTTTGACCTCCACCTCGGCGGACATCTTCTTGACGTAGTCCTCGGGCAGGTTGAAGTTGTACAGCCGGTTCCAGCCAAGCATCATGGTCTCGTCGGTCACGAAGCTGTCCTTCGGGTCGACGATGACGACCTTGGCCGTTGGGTTGTGCTTGCTGAACCACTCGGTCATGAGCGCGGCGCGCTCGTACGGGCCGGGCGGGCAGCGGTAGGGGTTGGGTGGTGCAGCCAGCACGAAGGTGCCGCCGGCACGCATGCCCTGCAACTGCTTGGCCAGCAGCGCGGTCTGCTCACCGGGAATCCAGCCCGAGGGCACGGCCGTGCGGGCGACGGCTTCGCTGTAGCCGGCGTAGGCCTCGTACATGAGCTGGATGCCGGGCGAAACGATGAGCTTGTCGTAGCCGATCTTCTGCCGGCTCGCGGTGCTCACGGTGCGTGTGACCGGGTCGAAACCGGTCACGGTGTCGAACACGAAGCGGATGCCGTACTTCGATCTCAGCGCGTCATAGCTGACGTTCAGGTCGTCCATCTTCGCGTGCTGGTTAAGCACTTCGCTGGAGCCGTAGGGCTTGACATAGACCGGGTTCTTTTCGATCACCGTGACCTTGATCGTCGGGTTGAACAGCTTGAGGTACTTGGCCGCGGTGGCCCCGCCGACGCCACCGCCGACGATGACGATGTGCGCGCTCTGCTGTGCGAAGGCCAGCGAGGGCGCAGCAGCGACCGAAAGCAGACCCAGGGCCTGGGCCAGCCATTCGCGGCGCGAAGGGTGTTGTGTGTGGACCATCACCGGGTTCCTTTCGCATCAAGGGTGAGATCCGGCGGTGTCTGGGCAGCGAAGAACTCGCCCATGGCTCTCAGATCGGCATCGGTGAAGCCACGGGCCACATGGCCCATGAGCGTGGCCGGGCGCTGGCCTTCGCGGAAGTCAGTCATGGTGCGCACGAACTGCTGCACCGGCATGCCGGCCAGCGGCATGAAGAACTCGTCGCCCAGCTGGCCGTTGGTGCCGTGGCAGGCAGCGCAGCTGTGTGCCATGACCGAAGCGGGCGCCGGGTGGGGGTTGGTGGTGGGTGTGGGAGCTGCTGGCGCCGCTGCGGTGGCAGGCGCTGCGGCCTTGGGCGCGGTCTGTGCCACGGCCTTCACGGCCAGTGAAGCGGCCCCGGAGGCGCCCAGCGCGACCAGCAGCGACCAGCCCAGGACTTTGCGCAGGACGGTGGCATCGGGCCGCGCAGCAGAGGAAGAAGCGGTGTGTTTCATGTTCAGCGCGCCCAGACGAAAAAGCCAACGGCGAAATACAGCACGGTCCAGGCCACGAGCAGGCCGACCGACCACTGGCCAATGCGGGTGACGGCCGGGCTCGGGGTGTACAGGCCCTTGCTCTGGCCGGCCTGCCAAGCCACGGTGAGCAGATAGGCCAGCGTCACACCACCGACCAGGCCGAAGGTGGTGAAGAACAGGCCGGTGCTGTACCAGTCCATGTTGATCTTGTAGTCCATGGCGTTGTAGCCGTGCGTGCCCAGCAGGGTCACGAAACGCAGCATCTCGCGCGCCGCGCCCACCACGATCAAGCCCGCCGCACCGGCGCCGAAGATGGCGTAGCCCCAGACGCCGGCATCGATGCGCTCGCGCAGCACCAGCGGCAAGGCCACCACCGCAAGCAGCGCCACGAGCGCCATCAGCATCCAGACCGACGTGGCGAACCAGGCCATCTTTTCGGGCAGGGTGAGCATCCAGACCGCCCCGAACAGCACCGAGACCACGCCACCAACGAGCATGAGGTTTTGCGCCAGGCCACGCACCCAGCCCAGGTAGGCGGCATCGATCTCACCGCCACCCTGCAGGTAGCGTCGGTAGCCGAAGAGCCAGGCACCAGTGACCGGAGCCGACAACCCGATGAAGAAAAGGAAACGTGGCACATGCCAGTAGTGCAGCGAGTGGCCGTCGGGATTGACCACGCCGCGGGGTGCGTACCAAGCCATCCAGTGCTCGGGGAACAGCATCTGGTTGGTCAGGCTGTGCACGATGAAACCCACGGCCAGCAGCAAGACCAACGACAGCACCATCCAGACGCCGTCGCGACCACCATCTGCCACGATGTCGTGGTTCTTCCAGTAAAAAACATACATCGCGATGTAACCGGCAATCAGCAGGACGATGAAGCCGATCACCCACCAGGCCGAGAGCACATTGGACGTGTACCAGAACGGGTCGTACACCACCTGAACAAACAGCAGCGGCGCCACGCCGATCACGATGGCGACCGAGACCGCGATCTTGGCCGTGACGAGCATGGCCTGGGCCAGGCGGCGCCAGTGCAGGCTGGGGCTGAAGGCGCCGCGCAGCGTGAGCGAGGCCGCACCCAGCATCACCTGCACCGCCGCGATGTGCAACGCGAAAGTGAGCACACCCAGCACCAGGAACACCAGCGGATGGGACGGTACGCCAGCCTGGTCGCGCAGCGCGTAGAGCATTTCAGGGGTCATGTCTTACTCCTTGACCACGGTGGCGCCGACCGGGGCTTGCGCAGTGGCCGTGGCGGTACGGGTAGTGCGCTCAGGTGGCAGCGTGAGGATGAAACTGGCGAGCGCACGGGCCTCGGCGTCGTTGAACGGGATCTGCGGCATGTACAGCGTGTTGCCACCCGAAAGCGCAGCCTGCAGGTACTCCGCGACCTCGGCCTCGGTGTGGGTGCCGGGGAAATAGTTGCGCAGCGGGCGGATGCCGGTGCTGCTCAGCGAATGGCAGTTGGAGCAGGTGTTGAGCGCCAGCAGTCGACCGACTTCGACGCGGTTGCCATCGTCGATGGTGCGCAGCGCCTCGGGCACGAACACCAGCGTCTTCATGAAACCGTGCGCCTCGATGGTGGGAATCTCGGACTTCACGCCCATGCCCGGCACGTCGCGGCCAATCACCTGGTTGGAATACACGTACTGCCCGGCCACCCACGGCTTGCGGATCGACTCGCGCGCCACCTCTTCGGGCCAGAGGCCGAACACCAGAATCACCACCGTCATGACTGCCGCCAGGCTGGAAACCAGCGCGCGCGGCTGCACCAGCGTCAGGATGAAGTACGCCAGCGTACCCGCCACCACACTCAGCAGCGCCATGGGAAAGTGCGCCGGCAGGCGGTTCTGCAGCACCACGTCGGCCGTCTCGGGCAAGGTGGCCAGATACCACTGCAACATGGCGGCACCGACCAGCGTGGCCACGATGCCCAGCCAGGCCAGCTTGGTCGCAATGCTTTTCTTGAGCGTGAGGTCCTTGAACTGGCCGGCCACGATGCCCCCCACCACCGCCGTCATGGTGAACATGAAGGCCGTGCGCATGCCCAGCTGGGCGAAGGTGTTGGGACCGTAAAAGGCGTTGAGCACGCCACCGGTCTCGGTCCAGGCAGCCTTGCCCGGCCACATCATGAAGCTCAGGATGCCCACGATCACCAGCATGGTGGTGTACGAGGTCAGCCCAAAGATCAGCGCGATGCGCGTGTGGGTCTTCACGTCGACCTTGCCCACCAGGTAGATCAGCATGTAGACACCCACCACCTCGATCACGAAGAACACCCACTCGGTGGCCCACATCCAGACAAAGCTGTGAATCAGCGCCGAAATGCCGCGCGGACTGGCCACGGTGGTGGAATACCAGATGCCCGGGCCGGTGATGGAACCCAGCACGTAGCTGAACACCAGCAGGAACAGGCCGTAACGCTTGATGAATTCCAGCAGCTCGGGCTTGTTGTGGCGGTGCGCGTGGTTGGCAAGCCAGGCGAAGAAAATCGCCGCGCCGACCGAGGTGTGGGAAAACAGCACATGGATCGTGGCGATGAAGCCAACGATCCAGCCGCTGCCCACGCCCGGCTCGAACCAGGTGGGATACAGACCAATCATGTCCATGAACTTGCCTTCCTCGACGAAACCGCTGCGGAGGAATGCCCACCAGCGTGTCAGCAAGAATCAACAAGAAGCGTGCCAGCCGTCACACAGGCCAACAGTCCAGACAAATCAATAACTTACGCACGGATCGCCGCAGCAGGCATCTGGTTGATGGCGTCGAATCCGCCGAGCTGGCAGACACTGCTGCCAAAAATGTCAGGCCATGGCAGCACCCCGCCTGCACAACGCGTCAACAAAAGACCCGCCGGGCCGAGGCCGGGCGGGTCAAGGGTCACGTCCGGGGAGGACGACCGTGACCATCGTGGGGAAGGGGTGCCTAAAACGGAATGTCGTCGTCCATGTCGTCGAAGCCGCTGGCCGGGCGTGCCGCCGCTGGCGCGGGCGCGGGGCGCTGCGGGGCGGGGGCCGGCGCGCGGGGCGCAGCGGCCGGGCGCGAGTAGCCACCGCCACCAGCGCTGCCACCCTCCTCGCCGCCGCCCATGCCTTCACGGCCGCCGAGCAGCTGCAATTCGGTGGCGATGATGTCAACCGTGTTTTTCTCCACACCGGTGGCCTTGTCCACGTAGGTGCCGTATTTCAGACGGCCTTCGACGTAAATCGGGCGGCCCTTCTTCACATACTCGCCGGCAATCTCGGCCAGCCGCTCGTAGAAGGTGACGCGGTGCCACTGGGTGTCTTCGATCATCTCGCCGCTGTTCTTGTCCTTGCGGCGGCTGGAGGTGGCCACGCTGACATTGGCCACCGCCTGGCCCGAGGGCAGGTAACGGACTTCGGGATCGCGGCCGCAGTTGCCGGTTGACGGAGGCCATGGGATTTCCTTGGAGAAACGCAAAGGGGCGGAGCGCCGCGAGCGCCCGAGTGGGGCATTGTGCCGCAAGGCCCGCGTGTCCGGCCATCCGCGTGGACTGCCACAATGGTCTGACTGGCCATGAACCGCGAACCGAATTTTTTCCAGAATCTGCAAGACGAGCTGTCGGACGGACGGGCCTGGCTTGACCGCAGCATTGTGCTGATCTATGCGGTGATCGCGGGCCTGTTTGTGGTGGCGTTCACCCTGACGAGCGAGCTCGCCTTCGAGTGGTTCACCCACCTGCGCGAGGTCGCCCCCTGGTCGATCCTGATCTGGACGCCGGCGCTCACCGCCGCCATCGTCTGGTGCACCCGGCGCTACTTCCCGGGCGCAGCGGGCTCGGGCATTCCACAGGTGATCGCAGCGCTCGACCCGCAGGTCGACACCACCATACGCCCGCACTTCGTCTCGCTCAGGCTCGCCCTGGCAAAGATCGCGCTCGGCTCGGCCAGCCTGCTGGCCGGCCTCTCCGCCGGGCGCGAGGGGCCTTCGGTTCAGGTGGGCGCGGGTGTGATGCACGACGCGCGGCGCTGGCTGCGCCCAGGCTCTGCCATGAACGACCACGCCCTGCTGGTGGCCGGCGGTGCGGCTGGCATTGCAGCCGCCTTCAATGCACCGCTGGCCGGCGTGGTGTTTGCCATCGAGGAGCTCTCCAAGCGCATGGACTCGCGCACCAACGGCGTCATCATTTCAGCCATCGTGCTGGCCGGTCTGGTGTCGATCTCGGTGTTCGGCAACCTCACCTACTTCGGCTTGATCGCGTTGCCGCGCCTGAGCTGGGGCGTGTTCTTCCCGGGCGTGCTGGTGGTACTGCTGTGTGGCGCGCTGGGCGGCCTGTTTTCGCGACTGCTGGCGGCCTCGATCCAGGGCATGCCCGACCGCGTAAGCGCCTACCGGCGGGCCAGACCAGTGCGGTTTGCAGCAGGTATCGGGCTGGCGGTGGCCATCATCGGCATGGTCACTGGCGGCGCCACCTTTGGCGCAGGCGCCAACGAGGTGAAGGACATGCTGGCCGGCAGCGCGGAGCTGTCCCGCGTTTACACCCTGCTCAAGCTGGTAGCCACCTGGCTCACCGCCTGGAGCGGCGTGCCGGCCGGCATCTTCGCGCCGTCGCTGTCCATCGGCGCCAGCGTGGGCAACGACGTGGCGCAGCTGCTGTTCAGCGACGAGGCGCGCAGCCTGGCACCGATCCTCATCGCGCTGGGCATGGCGAGCTTTCTGGCGGCCACCACCCAGGCGCCACTGACGTCTTTCATCATCGTGATGGAGATGGTCGATGGCCGTGCCATGGTGCTCAGCCTGATGGCCGGGGCCATGCTGGCCAGCCTGATTTCGCGCCTGATCAGCCGCCCGCTCTACCCCATGCTGTCGACGCTGATGATCCGGGCGGTACAGGCCGCTGCCGCGCCAGCCCAGCGCATGGAAACAACGGCAGCCAGTCCGGGCACCGACGACAAGCCACCAGCCCCCGCGCCCGCCAGCCATCGCTGACCGGGCGCAGCGTCAGCCGTTCGAGGCGGGGCCCTTCATGGGCCAGGCCAGCGCCAGCCACATCGCCATGAGGCCTTGAGCACCAGGCCACCGAATGAGCCGCCAGCGAAAATGCCGAGTGACATCAGCGTGTTGTAAACGCCCAGCGCCGCGCCGCGCTGGCGGGGTTCGGCCAGCCGTGAGGCCAGGCTGGGCTGGCTGGCTTCCTGGGTGTTGAAGCCCAGGAAATACAGCCCGAGCAACACGCCCACCGCCCACACGTTGGGCGCGCCCAGGCTGGCCAGAAAGCCCAGCTGTACCAACACCATCAGCGCGATCGCGCCCAGGTACACCGCGCGAAAGTGGCCCTGGCGCTCCAGCCGGAACAGCAAGCCGCCCAGCACCAGCAGCGAGCCCAACACCGCCGGCAAATAAACATGCCAGTGCTGCGCGGTGGCCACGCCCGCCTCGCGCAGCAGCGCCGGCACCGCCATCCACATCGCGATCTGCACCGCATGCAGCACGAACACGCCCAGATCCACCCGCAGCAGCTCGGCATTGGCCAACACCTCGCGCAACCCAGCGCGCCCGGTGGCCACCAGCTGCGCCGGCTCGGCCGGCACCACCCAGGCCACCACCGCCATGCCAACGAGCGCCATGCCGGCGGTGAGGTAGAACAGGCCGGCCAGCCCAATGTGGGGCACCAGCGCGGGCGCCATCACCAGCGAGAGCGCAAACATCAGCGCGATGCTGATGCCGATCAGCGCCATGGACTTGGTGCGCACCTGGTCGCGCGTGAGGTCGGCCAGCAGCGCGGTAACCGCCGCCGAAATCGCGCCCGCACCCTGCAGGGCACGCCCCACCACCAGCCAGGTCAGGCTGGGCGCCCAGGCCGCCACCAGGCTGCCCAGCACAAACAGCGCCAGCCCGGCCAGGATCACCGGCTTGCGGCCCAGCCGGTCGGACGCCATGCCCAACGGAATCTGCAGCATCGCCTGCGTCAGCCCGTAAATGCCCATGGCCAGGCCGACCAGCGCCGGGTTGTCACCGCCGGGGTAGTTGCGGGCTTCCAGCACAAACACCGGCAACACCAGAAACAGACCCAGCATGCGCAGCGCGTAGATCGAGGCCAGCGAGACGCTGGCGCGGCGCTCACCGGGCGTCATGCGCGCGGCGGCGGCCGGGGCGGCAGCGGGAGAGGCGGAGGGCGCGGGGTTCAGGGCGGACACGGGGCGGCAAGTGGGCGCGGAGGAGGCCGTATTGTGCGCGAGGCGCTGGCCCGCCCGGGGCGCTCCAGGCTGGAGCGCTGCAGCGTCGGGGTGCGCGCCTTATCATGCTGGGTTGCCTTTCTGGCGCCGGCGTGGCCGGCGATTTCCTGTGAATTCCCCGCTGCTTCCCCCCGTTTTGCTGCCCGATGCCGTGCCGGAGCGCAGCCGCGCGGCCCAGGCCGCTGCCCGCGCCAACGCCACCCTCTCGGTGCGCGGAGCGCGCACGCACAATCTGAAAAACATCGACCTCGACATTCCGAAACACGCGCTGGTGGTGATCACCGGCCTCTCGGGCTCGGGCAAGTCCAGCCTGGCCTTCGACACGCTGTATGCAGAAGGCCAGCGCCGCTACGTGGAAAGCCTTTCGGCCTACGCGCGCCAGTTCTTGCAGCTGATGGACAAGCCCGATGTGGACCTGATCGAAGGCCTGTCACCGGCGATCGCGATCGAGCAGAAAGCCACCAGCCACAACCCGCGCTCCACGGTCGGCACCGTGACCGAAATCCACGACTACCTGCGCCTGCTCTTCGCCCGCGCCGGCACGCCCTATTGCCCCGAGCACGATCTGCCGCTGGCCGCGCAGAGCGTGGCGCAGATGGTGGACACGGTGCTTGCCATGCCCGAGGGCACACGGCTGATGATCGTGGCGCCGGTGGCGCGCGAGAAAAAGGGCGAGTTCCTCGACCTGTTTGCCGACATGCAGGCGCAGGGCTATGTGCGCTTCCGGCTCAATGGCGAGGTGGTGGAGGCGGAGAACCTGCCAGCCCTGAAGAAGACGGAGAAGCACAACATCGACGTGGTGGTGGACCGCATCAAGGTGCGCGCGCACGACGAGGCCGAAACAGCTCGGCAGATCGAGGCCAGCCTGGACGCCGGGCCGCCCCAAGGCCAGGCGCACCCCCTCGGGGGGCAGCGACCCCTGGAAGGGCGGAGCGTGGGGGCCGACAACCCCTTGCGCCAGCGCCTCGCCGAGAGCTTCGAGGCCGCTCTTCGCCTGGCCGATGGCCGCGCGCTGGCGGTCGACATGGACACCGGCGCCGAGCTGGGCTTTTCGGCCAAGTTCGCCTGCCCGGTCTGCAGCCACAGCGTGGGCGAGATGGAGCCGCGGCTGTTCTCGTTCAATTCGCCCATGGGCGCCTGCCCGGCCTGCGACGGCCTGGGCCACACCGAGGTGTTCGACCCGGCGCGGGTGGTGGCCTTCCCCACGCTGAGCCTGGCCAGCGGTGCCATCAAAGGCTGGGACCGCCGCAACGGCTACTACTTCGCCATGATCGAAAGCCTGGCGGCGCACTACAAATTCGACGCCGAGGCGCCCTGGGAGTCGCTAACCGCCGCGGTGCAGCAGGTGCTGCTGTATGGCTCGGGTGAAGAAGAAATCAAGTTCAGCTACGCGCTGGAATCGGGTGAGCGCGCGGGCAAGAAGATCAGCAAAAAGCACCCGTTCGAAGGCATCATCCGCAACTTCGAGCGTCGCCACCGCGAAACCGATTCGCCCCACGTGCGCGAAGAACTGGCGCGCTACCGCACCACCCAGCCCTGCCCCGAATGCCATGGCACGCGGCTGCGCAAGGAGGCGCGCCACGTGTTCGTGGGCGAGGGTGCGCAGCGCCAGCCCATCTACAAGATCAGCCACATCACGCTGGGCGAGTCGCTGGCGTATTTCAGCGGGCTGCACCTGAGCGGTGCCAAGGGCGACATTGCGGCGCGCGTCGTGAACGAAATCCGCCAGCGCCTGAAGTTTTTGAACGACGTGGGCCTGAACTACCTGAGCCTGGACCGCAGCGCCGACACGCTCTCCGGCGGCGAAGCCCAGCGCATCCGCCTGGCCAGCCAGATCGGTAGCGGCCTCACCGGGGTGATGTATGTGCTCGACGAGCCCAGCATCGGTCTGCACCAGCGCGACAACGACCGCCTGATCGACACCCTCAAGCACCTGCGCGATCTGGGCAACACGGTGCTGGTGGTGGAGCACGACGAAGACATGATCCGCGCCGCCGATCACGTGATCGACATGGGCCCCGGCGCCGGCGTGCACGGTGGCCGGGTGATGGCGCAGGGCACCTGCGCCGAGGTGGTGGCCACGCCCGGCTCGCTCACCGGCCAGTACCTCAGCGGCGCCTGCGCCATTGCGGTACCCGAGCGGCGCACGCCGTGGCTGCCGGTGGTGAAAACCCCGGCGGCGGCGCCCATCAAATCGCG
>JAIFNE010000058.1 GCA_020047875.1 Hydrogenophaga sp. | reverse complement strand
GGCCGCTGGCTTGAAAGAGGGTGGACGGTGGTGGTTGCGGGGCCATGGGTTGGGGCCGTTGGGTGCCTGTTCGGCATCCTCCCACACGCGGGGCGGGGCCGAGCGAAAAAAGGCGCCCGGATGGGCGCCTTTTGGCGGGGTCGTGACGGGGTTACTTCACATCGATGTCGATGTAGACCTCGGTGTCGGACATGCGCACGCCGTTGGTGGCCGTTTTCATGAAGGTGTTGTTGGCCGGGCTACCCGTTCCGAAGGACGAGGTGGGGTCGAGCTTGAAGGTCACCCGGTACTTGCCGGCGGTGGCGCCCGAGCTGGCAGGGTTCCAGACGAAACCGTAGGTGAAGTTGCCAGACACCGGGATTTCGGCGGAGAGCTTGTTGAGACCGTCGGGGAAGGCGGGGTCGAACAGCGCCTGGTCGATCAGCATGGCGCCGGTGGGCAAGCCAGAGACGTCCAGCTTCTGGAGCGTCAGGCGGGCGTTGGTGGCGAACACGAAGGCGGTGGTGACCGGGGTGGCCACGCCGGTGGTGCCTTGCAGTTCGGTGGTGCCCGAGCCAGACAGGAGCAGCATGGGGTAGGCCGTCATGGGGGTGGTGACGGACTTGCTCAGCACCATTTCGATCCGGATCTTGGCGGAGGAACTCAGGCTGGCGCTGACCAGGTTATCCCCCCACTTGGCGGTGACATCCTGCGGTGCAGTTGCCCCTTTGGCCCACTCGCCCTGCCAGGTGTTGATGGACTTCTGCTCGAAATACAGCGGGTTGATCTTGGAGGCGACCGTCAGAGACGGCAAAACGGTGACGGCTTCGGTACTCAGCGGACGCAGCCCAGTGTTGTAGTCGATCAGCGCCGGGTCCAGGGTCCACGCCCCAGCGATCGGCAGGTTGGTGATGCCGATGTCGTCCGCAAAAATCAGGGCGGCCGAGAAGTTGTTGCCGTAGGTTTTCGCGACTGGCGGCCCGGTGACGCTGTCGCTGGCCACGGTGGATGGCGTCTCGCCGCCCGCGTTCTTGGCGGTGACCACGAAGTAATGCGTGGCGTTGCCGCCCTCCAGCCCCAAGGCGGTGTAGGAGTAGGTGGCCTGTCCGCTGACCACCGGGATCGTGGCCACGAAGTTGGCCGGGTCAACCAGCGCCGCGGCGGTGGTGGCGGTGGTGCTGCCGTAAACCTCATAGGTGTCTGGCAGGCCGGCGGTGGCTGAGGCGGCGGGCGGCGACCACTGCAGGGTGGCCACGTTCTCGCCACCGGTCACGGTGAGTGCGGTGGGCGCGGCTGGTGCCACGACGGTGGGCACGGCGGGATCCACTGACGAATCGTCGCCGCCGCCGCAGCTGGCGAGGGACAGGGCCGTCAGGGATGCCGCCGCAAACATGGTGAGGCCCGACACCCACCGTTGCCAGCCTGAAGGGGCTGTTTGGTTCGTTTTCATGATGAACCTCCTATAAAAACACACACTAAAAAACTGGTGAACTTCCGGCCATGGCGGGCCGGGCGTTCACCAGCGCGCTCACTTGAGTACCGCTAGGCCACCCGCGCCGGCGGCCACATAGACCCGGCCGTTGTTGATGGCGGTGCTGACCGCGCCGCCCACCACGCCTTTGAGGGCCACGAGGTTCGGGGCGGCCAGGTTGCTCCAGTCGAGCTTGAGCACGCCGGCATCCCCATAGGCCACGTAGAACAGCAGCCGGGGCGAAGATAGGGTGTAGGTGCGCGAGCCGTCGCTGAGCAGCTGGTTGGCTGGGAAGTTCTGCTCCGTCATGTAGAGCGCGCCGCCCTCCAGATCGGCATAGGGCGAAGGCGTGACCACCACGCCGGTAGCGTCCTTCACCTCGCCATATTGCTGCAGCTTGAAGTAGCCCGCAGCGGTCGGCCGGCACTCGCCCACGCCGCCCTGCTTGGCGCTGAGCTTGGTCACGTCGGTGAGGGTGGCGCAGGCCTCGGGCGTCGGGTTGATGGCGGGGCGCTCCTCGGTGGCCGGACGGATCAGGTCGGCCATGCGGTACGCCACCAGACCAAAGCTGTCGTAGCTGAAGTAGGCGATGTCGCCCACCACATGCACATCGACGCTCTTGCCATCGGCCGAGCCAAACGCGTTGTCATCGTCGGACTTCACCGGCTCGAAGGTCTTGAGCAGCTTGTTGATGCCCAGATCGGCTGGCAGGCCGCTGGCGAGGAAAGCGGTCATGTCGACCACCGAGATGCCGTAGGCGCCGGCGGCCACCACCGCGTAGGTCTTGCCGGTGGCGCTGTTCGTCCACAACTTGACCGTGGCTGCGCGGCCCAGTGGCGGTCGGCCCGAGGTGCCTTCCGAATCGCCGATGTTGGCCACCACATGGTTGCCCGTGGCTGGGTCAGCGGTGGTGTCATACACCGTGATGCCGTTGTCGCCGTCGGCCACGATGGCGTACTTGCCCGAGAGGGTGGCGCCGTAGGCATGGTCCTGGCCCGTCACCTTGATCAGGCCCACGCTGCCTGCTTCGGTGTTGTGATCGAAAATGCTGCCCTTGGCATCCAGGATGGCGGGGCTGCCCACCTGCGCGCTGCCACTGGTGACGGCCGACACGTTCACCCGGCGCACGCCCAAGCTCTGACTCATCACGTAGGCCTGGTCCGGATCGGTTCCAAAGACCACCTTGAAGGCGTGGGGCGTGGGCTGCACGCCGTCAGGTGAGGTGGCGTATTCGTCTGCCAGCGTGTTGGCTACCAGGTGCAGATCGTCGATGGGCGTCAGGCCATCGGCAATGCGCCAGACGCTCACCCCGTGCGGGCCGTCGGCCAGATACAGGTGGTTGCCCGACACCGTGACGCCTTCGGAGTGCCCGATGGCGATGGGCTGTCCCGGCGAGCCATCTTCTTTGGCGCCGACTTCGTTGGTGCT
The DNA here is from genome assembly GCA_020047875.1 of Hydrogenophaga sp. Classification (GTDB taxonomy): domain Bacteria; phylum Pseudomonadota; class Gammaproteobacteria; order Burkholderiales; family Burkholderiaceae_C; genus Hydrogenophaga. The sequence goes on along the minus strand of JAIFNE010000058.1, from coordinate 4,782 downwards.
CACCAGGTTCACGGGGACAGCAAAACGGTTGACGACGGCAACGCCTGAACTGGTGAGGTCCTTGACGTCGACAAAGCTCACGCCGCCGGCACCCGACGACTGCACGAAATCCACCTGACCTTCAGCCTGGGTATTTCGGCTGTCCAGCATGAACAAAGCGCCACCGTGACCATTGATTTCGCCCGTGACCAGCATCACCGGCGCGCCGTAGTTGCCTTTGGCATCCGCCGTGAGGAATTTGGGCAGAGACTCGTCACCCACCGGCACGGGCGTCATGTCGAAGGACCTGACGAACTCGTAGTCGGGCCAGTAGACGCGCGGCTCAATCACGCCCTCGATCTTGTTGTTGTCGAACGGCGCGCCGGGGTTCTTCCAACGGGTGGCCGGGTCTTCGGCGCCGCTGACGACCACCACGCCGGCAAAGTGATCGGTGAAGTAGGCGTGGTACTTCGTGTTGTCGGCGGGGTCCGGCACCACGCGCACGTCCATTACTCCCGCTTCCTTGAGCATGCCGGAGCCGAAGTGCGACAAGATGCCTTTCTTGTCCACGTTGACGGGTGGTCTGTCCGGGCCGTGAGCCGGTGCGGCGGGCACATAGCCCGCATAGGCCGGGGCTGCGGGGTCCGACACATCCACCGCCACCAGACCGCCCAGCGAGTAGGCGATGAAGGCCATGGTCTTGCCGCCAATGAACTGAACGTCCATGGTGCGTACGTTGTAGTACTCACGGCCGTAACGGTCGAACTCGGCCCAGGGGTACGCCGACAGGTCGTTCTTGTTCTTGAGCTCGACGGCTGCCTGCTCGTAGGTGGGCATGCGGTCGGCGTCGAGAAACGCTGCATTGGCCAGCAGCGCCGTGTTGCAGGCGGGTTTGCGGTTCGGATAGCCGAACCAGTCTTCCTGCGCGGTGTTGGCGCAGTCGGTGTAGAGGTTGTAGATGCCTTCGCGTGTCAGGGTGGATGGGTTGAAGATGCCCATGCCCAGGTAGCCCAGTGCGGCGTACAGCTTGCCGCCTTGCAGTCGAAGGCTTTGCGGTCCACCCCATGGGTTCTCCCCGGCGTAGGTGAGTGTGTAGGCCTGCACGGCAGGCGTGCCGAAGCTCACGGCGCCATCGGCGGTGGCGTCCATCACGCTGGAGAGCAGGGTCTTCTGAATGCCGAATGCGCCGTTGGCGATGAACAGTTCGTCATCGGTGGTGTCGGTACTGGTGCCCTTGTCGTCCACCAGCAGATCGTTCACCGGGCCAGATGCGTGCACCGTCTCCACCTCGGTGAGCAGGTTGCCACCCCCGTCCACCGTGGTGAACCCCGGCGCTGTGTAGCCCACCTGCATGGTGCGAAGGTAAGTCATGGCAGCCGGGTTGGTGATGTCCACCACCCCGATGCCGTGGTCGCGCATCGACAGCAGCGCATAGCGCTGACCCCCGTAGGCCTTTACCACGGTGATGTGCTCGATGTAACCCGGCGCACTAACCGCGGTCACTGCACCCTTGCTCATGCCCACAGGTGTGGCCGCGAAACGGTTGGCCATGGTGAAGAGCGTCCACTTCGTGCTGCCGTCGTCGAACAGCTCCACATCTTGTGTCCCCCCGCCCACCCGCGCCGCCAGTGTGCCGATGTTGGCCTCGATGATGGTGGTGGGCACCACGGGCACCACGGGTACTTCGGGTGTGGGGGACGAGGATGACGAGCCACCGCCGCAAGCAGTCACCAGCAATGTCATGGTAAGTGCGATGACAAGGCCGAAGGTAGCCAAGGGTTGGTGGTGCCAGCCTGGCTGGATATGGTTCGGATTGGGAGCCTCTTGAGACTGGTCGATAGCGCTTCTGTGAGTCATACAACCTCCAGTTGAAATATGTCCGGACAAACCAAAAATGCCGAAACAGGAGCAGTGTTTTCCTGTTTGTCGCAATCGCGTTGACGCCTCTCAATGGCGGCCCATATCGACCTATAGCCCGACGGCGGTGAAGCTGAAGGGCACCTCATATCGCGTCTGTTGTTCAGGAGGGAAGCGCAGGAAAACGACTGTCCAAAAGTAAAAAACGCCGCGCATGTCTGCGCGGCGTTGTGGTGCAGGACCCAGGGTGATCAGACCCAGGGCGAGCAGGGCTCAGTGGCTTCGGCCTGCGCGGCGGCGTATCACCCAGCCAGCCAAACCGAGCGCGGCGAACAGCGGCAGCAACGGATCGAACGGTGCCTTGCCTTCGACCGTGGTACATCCGCCACCGCCATCGGTGGACACAGTCACGCCAGGTGTCGTGCCCGGCGTCGTACCATCATCCGCCTCCACGATGTCCGCGCTGCGGAAGGCCGCGGCCGATACCGGGGTGGCTCCTGCCTCGTTTTCGGTGTTGAAGGCGCCGTACACACGGGTGCCGTCTGGACGGGCCACCAGTTGCGCCTCGAAGGCATAGTCTTCATCGTCGAACAGGCTGCCTCGCTCTGTCGAGTATTCGACCGGCGGGATGAAGGTCTGGCCGCCGTCCTTGCTCACCGTGAGGTAGATACCGAGGTCATCGCCACCATCCGGATCAAAAGGACTCACGTTTTCCTGCGAGCCGTACGCTACGAAGATCACGTTCTTGGCCTGGCACAGCGTTGCATCCAGCGTTGTCGGGTCGGTCGGATTGCCGGTCGGGCACCCCACTGGCTGGCTCGGCGGCGTGCCAAAGAAGCGTGGTTCACGCACGTTGATGCGCTTGTCGGTGATGTTGGTGATGTTGTACGGCAAGGCCCAGCTACCGGTGCTGGTCACAGGGTCAAACGTGTACTTGCGCACCCAGAAGTTGTAGTTGTCCTGCTGTGCCCAGAGCTTCACCAGATCGTTGGTGTAGTTGTAGCCAATCCACAGCTCGTCACCCCGCAACACCCCGCGGTGGGCCAGGGCATTTTCCGCGAAGTTCACTTCCGTGCCGTCTCCCAGGCCGTTGTCAGTGGCGCTCAGGAACGGCGCGCGGCTGCTGATGTTTTCTGGCAGCGCGTTGGCGAGACCAATGGCGGTGGTGTAGTCCGACGTGGCGCAGTTTGGATCGACAGCAGGCACCATGTTTTCTCTGGCCAGCCCACCCATGCCGCGGCGCACCACGATGTCGGACGGACCGCCTTTGTCAAACAGGCCTTCCTTCCAGAAGATCGCAATGTTGACGCCGCCGGGTGAAGCCACGCTACCGTCCTGCGTCAGGAAACGCACACGACGGGCGTTTTTGAGGGGATTGCTGATGACGCAGCCTGGTGTAGCGGCTGGGGGTGTGTTGTATGGGAAGTTCAGGTAACGAACAAACTTGCCTGAGTCCAGACCCTGCGAACCCTTGGTTTCCTCCCAGGCCAGCACCGAGGTTGGGCCCACCATGAAGATGTTGGGCCGCGAAGCACCCGCATTGCCTTTTTCGACCTCCTGACCCGCAGCCTTGCCGTCCAGATTGGTGCCGTCGGCGCCGAACACATTAGAGATTTGGCCGGTCAAGCCATACGTGCTGCCATCCCAGTTGTCGGTCACACGGTAAGCCTTGCTTCTGGCGGTACGGGGAGTACCTTCACCCGGCGCGAGGGTGATCACCCCGACGGCCAGGTCCGCGTAGGTGTACCAGACATCGGTACCGCCGGTGACGTTGGCGCCGGAAGCGCCATCACCCGGGCCGTCGGCGTCGCCAAGCTGCAGGCCTTCTGGATCTTCCTGCCACGAGATGTTGAAGCGACCCGTGGAGGTGGTCGAGTTGTAATTGCCGCTGCTGGCATCTTGCTTGGCATCGCGCTCGCCGTTGCTCAATTGAACGGCTGGGCGCCATGTCACGCCGTTGTTGGTCGAGGCAGCCATCCAGGTGCAAGAAAACGGAATGATGCGGTTCTCGCGGTCCAGGTAGCGGATGGCGCGCTGGTTCGCATTGGGGAAAAAATTCGGGTCGGTGACGTCCGCGACCGGCGCGACGGCATCGCTTAAGTCACTGTCCGGACAGTACTTGCTGGTCCAGGTCAGCACCATCACGGGACCGCTGGTCTTGATGTTGGGCTTGTCGATGTCACCATAGAAAGGCAGTTGGCCGGTCACCGGATCGCCGCCTTGCCATGCGGTCTTAATACTGTATTTGTCAGCCGACTTCGAGACGTTGACAGGAAGACTCCAGTCACTGTCCACATCGCAGGTTTTGCGTGGGGTGGTTATGGTGTCCGTCTCGGGCGTCGGGGTGCAATAGCGAACAAAAATGTCCCGGGCCTTGCGGGTGCCCTGCGCCTTGGTGTCGTACACATCGGGCGCGCCACTGAACGTATCGCCGTACGCCATCACCAGATTGCCGTTAGAGCCGGCCCGCTGGATCTTGGGCTTGTGCCCGCTGCCACCCGTGCTGATGCTGATTTCGGGCTTGAGCTGAATCTGGGTGACGATTGCAGCATAGGCCACACCCGCCACGGCCAACGAGCCAAGCAATCCCACGTACCTTCGCTTGAATTTCATAGCACCTCCGAAAAGTAAAAGAGTGAAAGTCGAAGGGTGTCCAGGCAAACTGAAAATACCCTGCGCTGTATGACTATCAGGGTGTTACCACGAGTAACAATTGAGTGAACTCAATCGGTGTGGAAATGAAGTCCAGCCCCCTTGTCGGGGAACACTAGGGAGAGCGGGTTCGCACCGAACTGGCTTGGCAACCGCTGACGGCAACGCTGGCGACATGGGCCGCCGAGGGCGCTTCCGGCGAACTGCGAGAATTCCGCTGTGCTCAACGTCCTGCTCGTCACCTTCCCGTTCTTCGCGCTTGTGCTGGCGGGCTATGTGGCCGCGAAGCGGCGC
>JAIFNE010000055.1 GCA_020047875.1 Hydrogenophaga sp. | reverse complement strand
TACCGCCAGCAGATCGCGGAGGGGAAAGCCCGCTTCGAAGATCTGGCCCGCGCGCACAGCCAGGACGGCTCGGCGCCCCAGGGCGGTGATCTGGGCTGGGCCAGCCCGGGCCAGTTTGTGCCCGAGTTCGAGCAGGTGATGAACAGCCTCAAGCCTGGCGAAGTCTCTCAGCCACTGGCCTCGCGCTTCGGTGTGCACCTGATCCAGGTGACCGAGCGGCGCGACCAGCCGCTGACCCAGCGCGAGCAGCGCGACATGATTCGCGCCGTGGTGCGCGAGCGCAAGGCCAGCGAGACCCTGGTCACCTGGCTGCAAGACCTGCGCGGCCGCGCCTTCGTGGAGTACCGCGAGCCGCCCGCACCGTGAGCACCGCACCGCGCCCGCGCCGTATGCCATGAAGCACATTGCCCGCAAGCGGTTCGGCCAGCACTTTCTGACCGACGCCGCGGTGATCGATGCCATCGTGGCCGCCATCGCGCCACTGCCCGGCGACGCCATGGTGGAGATTGGCCCCGGCCTGGCCGCCATGACCCAGCCCCTGGTGGAGCGCCTGGGTCACCTCACCGTGATCGAGCTCGACCGCGATCTCGCCGCACGGCTGCGCAGCCACGAGCAGCTGGAGGTGATCGAGTCAGACGTGCTGAAAGTGGATTTCACCGCGCTGGCATCTACCCGGTTGAGCCCCGACGGTGCCGCCAAGCTGCGGGTGGTGGGCAACCTGCCCTACAACATCTCCACCCCCATCCTGTTTCATCTGCTGGATCACGTGGCGGTGGTCCGAGACCAGCACTTCATGCTGCAAAAAGAGGTGATCGACCGCATGGTTGCTCAGCCCGGCGGCGGCGATTACAGCCGCCTGAGCGTGATGCTGCAATGGCGTTACGCGATGGAGAACGTGCTGTTTGTCCCGCCAGAGAGCTTCGACCCGCCGCCGCGGGTGGACAGCGCCATCGTGCGCATGATGCCGCTGGCGCAGCCACCAGCCATCGACTTCAAGACCTACAGCGACATGGTTCAAACCGCCTTCAGCCAGCGCCGCAAGATCCTGCGCAACACCTTGGGCAAGTGGCTGGATGCGCGCGATTTTTCCGGTGAGTTCGACCTGCAGCGTCGCGCCGAGGAAGTGCCGGTGGCCGAATACGTGGCCCTCGCACAATCCGTTCAGCCATAGGCCTCTGCGCGCAGGCGTGAAAAAGCCGCTGCAAGTGCAGCGGCCTCTTCGTCAGGGGCACCGCCGGCGCGGGGAGTGGTTCAGTTCATCGGCGCCGACAGCGTCAAGCAGCAGTCAGCCAGTAGCCCGCATTGAACGGGCTGCTCATGCGCAGCGCCATCGGACTCACGTCCAGCAGCTTGTCGGTGGGCATGCGTTCTTCGCTCTGCACCTCGATCACTTCTTCACCCTTGGGCGTGCGAGCGACCGAGAACGAGTAGAAGCAGCGGAACGGAATCTTGCGATCGCTCCAGTAGTCGGCGGCGTCGCGGAAAATATCCAGCAGCTGCTCGCGCGCTTCCTTGTCAAATTTCGCGTGGGCTGGAATGTGCTCCAGCACCACGATGAAACCGGTCTGCGGGCCCGACTTGTGCACCATGTCGGTCATGCAGTCGTACAGGGCGTCGAAGTTTTTGCCGAAATGCGGCGGCAGCGTGTACTGCGCAGCAATCAACTCCAGCACGTCCTGTTTGCTCTGTGCTTTCGCCAGGTTGGCATACAGAAAGTGGTGCCCCAGGTGCTCAGCGGCACCTTGCAGTTCTTTCACGCCATAAGCGCGAATCGACTGAACGATATTGGGTCGTACGTTACGAAGTGGCGTGTCCATCTCCGCGTCTCTTTCTACAGTGAAGGTTAAAAATCCGAAATCGCCACCGGGGTTCACTGCACGATCAGCCGAAAGCTGCTGTAGTGATCCTCGGTATAAAAACATGCATCAGGTTGCCGGGGCTGCAGTCCACCACACACGATCCGGCGGGGTCCCCGGTTGCTCAGGCCTGGTGTGGGCACCGTGTAGGCACGGTAGTAACCGCGCTTCTGGCTGGGGAGCAGACGCTCCCGGTTGCCGAACACCGCGCCATCCTTCTCGTAACGAAACGGGCCTCCTGCGTGAATCTGTGCCATGACCTGCTGGCCTTGTGCCGGTAGCCGGGACAGCGCCACCGACTCGGTGCCTGTCTCTGACAGCGGCGCTGGCGACCTGGCTTGCACCAGAAAAGTGCCTGCGCTCACCACCGCTGCGGCGACCAGCGCCCAGATCCGGCTCCGGCCGACCCACCGGATCTGCTTCAGACCCATCAGATTCCCTGCTCCTGGTACGAATGCACCCCACCCCTGCTTCGCCATGAAAAAAACCGGGCAATCCCGGAACCAATGGCGCGCAAAAAGGAGGGGTAAACCCTGAAATGCGAAGGCGCGAGTGTGCCCGATGCGCGGCGAAAAAGCAAGCGCTTGCTGATTTTTTGGGCAGCTCGCGCGGTCGAGTTCGTGAGAAAAAGTTAGCGCTTGCTTTTTCTCAAACGGTTATCGCGTCGTGTTGGCTTCCGCCACCGTGAGCGCGGTCATGTTCACGATGCGGCGTACAGTGGCGCTTGCGGTGAGGATGTGGACCGGTTTGTCGGCCCCCAGCAAGACCGGGCCGATGGCAATGTTGCCGCCGGCCGCGGTTTTGAGCAGGTTGTAGGCGATGTTGGCGGCGTCGATGTTGGGCAGCACCAGCAGGTTGGCGTCGCCCTGCAGGCTGGAGCGCGGCATCAGGGCGGCGCGGGCGGCGGCGTCCAGCGCCACGTCACCGTGCATTTCGCCGTCCACTTCCAGCCAGGGTGCCTGCTCGCGCAGCAGCGCCAGGGTGCGGCGCATCTTGATGGCCGTGGGTTGGTTGCTCGAGCCGAAGTTGGAGTGGGACAGCAGGGCGGCCTTGGGTGTGAGGCCAAAACGCAGCATTTCCTCGGCCGCCATCACCGTGATTTCGCACAGCTCCTCGGCCGTGGGGTCGTAGTTCACATGGGTGTCGACCAGGAACACCTGCCGCCCGGGCAGCATGAGACCGTTCATGCAGGCGTAGACCCGGACGTCCTGAGCGGTTCGCGGGCTGCCGCCGGCGCGTTTGCCGATCACCTGGTCGATGTATTCGAGGTGGTTGTGCGTGCCGCCCCAGGTGCCGCAGATCAGGCCGTCGACCTCGCCTTTGTGCAGCAGCATCGCGCCGATCAGGGTGAGGCGGCGGCGCATTTCGATCTTGGCCAGCTGCGCGGTGACGCCGCGGCGCTCGGTCATGCGGTGGTAGGTCTGCCAGAAATCGCGGTAGCGGTGGTCTTGCTCGACGTTGACCACGTCGTAGTCCAGCCCCTCGGTGAGGCGCAGGCCGAATTTCTCCACGCGTTGCGCGATCACGGCGGGCCGTCCGATCAGGGTTGGCCTGGCCAGCCCTTCGTCCACCACGATCTGGCAGGCGCGCAACACGCGTTCCTCTTCCCCCTCGGCATAGGCCACCCGCTTGGCCTGTGCCAGCTTGGCCGCCGCGTAGATCGGCTTCATGATCGTGCCCGAGGCGAGCACAAAGCTTTGCAGCCGGTCGCGGTAGGCCGCCATGTCGGCGATCGGGCGCAGCGCCACGCCGCTGTCAGCCGCCGCTTGCGCCACCGCCGGGGCGATCTTCATCATCAGCCGTGGGTCGAAGGGCTTGGGAATCAGGTATTCAGGGCCGAAGGCCAGCTTCTCGCCCGCGTAGGCCGCAGCCACCACCTCGCTTTGCTCGGCTTGCGCCAGATCGGCGATGGCGTGCACCGCGGCGATCTCCATCTCGTCGGTGATGGTGGAGGCGCCCGCATCGAGCGCACCGCGGAAAATGTAGGGGAAACACAGGACGTTGTTGACCTGGTTCGGGTAGTCGGTGCGGCCGGTGGCCATGATGGCGTCGCTGCGCACAGCCTTCACGTCCTCGGGCTGGATCTCGGGATTCGGGTTGGCCAGCGCAAAGATGAGTGGCTTGGCGGCCATGCTGGTCACCATGGGTTGCTTGAGCACGCCGCCCGCCGAGAGGCCGAGGAACACGTCGGCACCGGCGATCACGTCGGCCAGGGTGCGGTGTTCGGTCGGCTGGGCAAACTGGATCTTGTCTTCGTCCATCAGCTCGGTGCGGCCTTCATAGACCACGCCAGCGAGATCGGTGACCCAGATGTTTTCGCGCGGAATGCCCAGCTTGACCAGCAGGCCCAGGCAGGCCAGCGCCGCCGCCCCGGCGCCCGAGGTCACGAGCTTGATGTGTTTGGGGTCTTTGCCGACCACCTTCAGGCCGTTGAGGATGGCCGCGCCCACCACGATGGCCGTGCCGTGCTGGTCGTCGTGGAAGACCGGGATCTTCATGCGCTCGCGCAGCTTGCGTTCAATGTAGAAGCAGTCGGGCGCCTTGATGTCTTCGAGGTTGATGCCGCCGAAGGTGGGTTCGAGCGAGGCGATGATTTCGACCAGCTTGTCCGGGTCTTTCTCGTTGATCTCGATGTCGAACACATCGATGCCCGAAAACTTCTTGAACAGCACGCCTTTGCCTTCCATCACCGGCTTGGCGGCGAGCGGGCCAATGTCGCCCAGACCCAGCACGGCCGTGCCGTTGGTGATGACCGCCACCAGGTTGCCGCGGCTGGTGTATTTGAAGGCGTTGTTCGGGTCCTTGACGATCTCTTCGCAAGGTGCCGCCACGCCCGGCGAGTAGGCCAGGGCCAGATCGCGCTGGTTGGTGAGCTGCTTGGTGGCGGCAATCGCGACCTTGCCCGGGGTTGGAAACTCGTGGTATTCCAGCGCGGCCCGCTTCAGTTCAGCGCGTTTGTTTTCTTGCGTGTTGTCGCTCATGGCCGTGTCTCCTGGCGAATGCCGTTTCTGTCATGCGAAAAGTTGTAGGTCATTCTAATTGGGCGGTTTGCGCCGCACGAGCAAAAGCCGACGCGCCTGCGGCACAACGGTGATGACATTTTCAATGTGAATGCCCAGAGAGCGCAGCCTGGCCACGTTGGTCTGGTGTGCGCATCGGCCTGGTTTGTTTGCCGCTCACGAGGGTGGGCGTGGTTGTGCAGCGGTCAGCCTGGTGATGGCCACCCCGGCTCGCAGACGATGCACATCCTCGGCGCGGCACAGGGCGGTACCCACTGTGAGCAAGGTGGCCGAGGCCGCTGCCACGGCCCAGCCAAACGCGTCCAGCAGCGTCTTGCCACGCTGCAAAGCGCTCACCAGGCCGCCAACAAAGCTGTCCCCCGCGCCCACCGCGCTCACCACCGCCACCGGCAACGGATCGGCCTGCCACACAGCGTCTGCCGTGGCCAGCAGCGCGCCCCGGTGGCCGAGCGTCAGCGCCACCACCTCGGCCGACCCGGCGTCCACCAGCCGCTGCGCCGCTGCCTGCCAGGTGGCGGGGTCGTCCAGCGGTTCGCCCAGCAATTCGCTGAGTTCGCGCAGATTGGGCTTCACCAGATACACCCCGGCGGCCAGCGCCGCGGCCAGCGCGGGCCCGGACGCATCGAGCACCAGCCGCGCGCCGCGCTCGCGGCACAGGCGGGCCACGCGGGCGTAAAAATCCGCGGGTACGCCGGGCGGCAGGCTGCCGCTGGCCACCACCCAGGCGGGGAAGGGCGCCCAGTCGGCCAGCCTCTGCAGGCAGGTCTGCCATTCAGGCTCGGCCAGCGCGGGCCCGGGCATCACGAAGCGGTATTCGGCGCCGCTGCTGAGTTCGTGCACCGTGAGGCTGATGCGCGTTTCCTGGGCGATCGGCACGAGGCTGGTAATCAGCCCCTCGTCAGCCAGACGCGATTTGAGCCACTCGCCGCTGGGCCCGCCAGCCGGGCACAGCACATGGGCGGCCGAGCCGAGCCGCTGCAGCACGCGCGCCACGTTGATGCCGCCGCCGCCCGCGGCGTGCAGCGTTTCTCCGCAGCGCAGCTTGTGGGTCGGTACGACGCGTTCGGTGCCGGTGGACAGATCCACCGCAGGGTTCATGGTGAGGCACAGCACCGGCAGGTTTTGGTTGGGCGTGGTCATGGTGGCTGCCGTGTTGGGGTGGGTGCCGCGTTGCCTGCCGGTCAACCAATCAACGCAGGTGTTTGAGTCGTTTGGCCGCAAACGCATCGCGCACGCTGAGCCCGCGCACGCCGGGCAGCAGGGTGAAGGCCTGTGCGCGTGTCAGCGTGCCAGGCCGCACCACCGACAGATAAAAGCCCGGGCAGCCCTGCTGCATCATCAGCCGCCCCGCGGTGTGCAGCCCCATGACGGCGTTGAACTTGTGGCAAGGCTCGCGGGGCGCCGTGACGCGCAGCACGCAGTCGGGCAGGTGCAGCTCGTCGCCGATCCACACCTCGTGTTCCAGCAGGCCTTCGATGCTCAGGTTTTCGCCCATGAAACCGGGCGTCAGCGGCTCGTTGAACAGGCTCGCACCGTGGCGGGTTCGCTGCTCGGCCCAGAACGCAAGGTGCTCGACCGGGTAGGCGTAAACCGCCTTGGACAGCCCGCCGTGCACGCTGGGGTCGGCCTGCTCGTCGCCCGCCAGCCCCAGCGGGCCCACCGCCACCGGGCCGGCCTGCGGTGCCTTGCCGATGGCGCTCAGCAGGTTGCGCTCGCCCACCCGCAGGCGCCGCGCCTGACCGGTGTTGACGCTCAGGATGCGCATGCCCGTTGCGGTCTTTCAGCCGCTTAGCCGCGCATCAGCGCTTCGATCTCGTCTGCCAGCACCGGCACGCCGCGGCTGATCAGCTCGCAGCCGGTGGCGGTGACCACCGCGTCGTCTTCGATGCGGATGCCCATGTTCCAGAAGTGCTTGGGCACATCGGCAGCCGGGCTCACATACAGGCCGGGCTCGATGGTCAGCACCATGCCCGGGTGCAGGATGCGGCTGGGCCGGTCTTTGATGATTTCGCCGGACAGCGGGTCCTTGCGCTCGCTGAGCGTGCCCACCTCACTCGGCTCCACATAGCTGCCGCAGTCGTGCACGTCCAGCCCCAGCCAGTGGCCGGTGCGGTGCATGTAGTGGCGGAAGTAGTGGCGCTGCGCGATCACATCGTCCAGGTGGCCGACATCGTTTTTGTTCAGCAAACCCAGATCGAGCATGCCCTGCGCCAGCACGCGCACCGTGGCGTCGTGCGGGTCGACAAAGCGCGCACCTGGCCGGGTCGCGGCCACCGCGGCGTCCTGGCTGGCCAGCACCAGGTTGTAGAGGTCGCGCTGCGGGCCGGTGAAGGTGCCGTTGGCCGGGAAGGTGCGGGTGATGTCGGAGGCGTAGCCGTCGAGTTCGCAGCCGGCGTCGATCAGCACCAGGTCGCCGTTGCGCACCGGCGCGTTGTCGGCCCGGTAATGCAACACGCAGGCGTTGGCGCCGGCCGCCACGATGCTGCCGTAGGCCGGGTACTGCGAGCCGTGCTGGCGGAATTCGTGCAGCAGCTCGGCATCGAGGTGGTATTCGCGCACATCCTCGCCAGCGCGGATCATGGCGGCGCTGCGCCGCATGGCGCGTATGTGGGCCTGGGCGCTGATTTGCGCCGCGCGCCGCATGGTGCCGAGTTCGTGCGCGTCTTTCACCAGCCGCATCTCGTCGAGTAGGCCGCACAGGTCGCGCTGCGTGTCGGGGCACAGGGCGCCGTAGCGCACCCGGGCGCGCACCTTGTGCAGCCAGCCGTCCACCCGGCCCTCCAGCCCAGCGTGGATCGC
>JAIFNE010000212.1 GCA_020047875.1 Hydrogenophaga sp. | reverse complement strand
GCCTGCCACGCGGGTGCGCTGGGCGCAGCGGCGGCGCGCATGGTTTCGTCCAGCGTGTGGCGAACACCGCGGCGCTCGCAGATCGCGACCAACTCGGCCAGCACATCGTTGGCCAGCGCGTCGCGCTGCGCATTGCTGGGCGCGCGCAGATCGAGAGAAAACAGGCAGCGACCGGGCACCACGTTGATCGAGCCGTTGGGCACCTGCAGCATGCCGACGGTGGCCACCGAGTCGCCGTCCTGCTGCGCCCGCTTTTCGACGTAGAGCGCCAGCTCGGCCACGGCGCAAGCGGCGTCACGCCGGCGGTCCATCGGCGTGGTGCCCGCGTGGCAGGCCATGCCGATCACCTCGCCCTGGTAGCGCACGCTGGCGTTGATGGAGGTGACCACGCCCAGGGGAATATCGAGCTCGTTGAGCACCGGCCCTTGTTCAATATGGACTTCGACAAAGCCGAGGTATTTCTCGGGGTCCCGTTGCAGCGCCTCAATGGCCTCCAGCGTGGCGGGCAGGCCGGCGTGTTGCATGGCTTCGCGCATGGTGATGCCGTCGGCGTCGGTCTGTTCCAGCCAAGCCGGGTTGAAGTGGCCGGTGAGCGCGCCCGAGCCCAGGAAGGTGGCCTTGTAGCGCTGGCCCTCTTCTTCGGCAAACCCCACCACCTCAATGGCGAAGGGCAGGCGCTGACCGGCCTGCTTGAGTTGTTGCACGCAGGCCATGGGCACGAAGATGCCCAGGCGGCCGTCGTACTTGCCGCCATTGCGCACGGTGTCGTAGTGGCTGCCGGTGAGCAGCGTTTTCGCCCCCACGCTCCGCCGCTGCGCGTGTCGCTGCCCCCCAGGGGGGCGCGTTTCGCCCTGGGACGGCCCGGCGGCGAAACCGGTTTCCTCGGCCGCGTGATAAACCCCCACCACATTGCCCACCGCGTCGATCTGCGCCTCGTCAAACCCGCAGTCCAGCATCTGCTGCCGCAACTGCGCGGCGCAGGCGCGGTGCGCGTCGGTGAGGTAGGTTACGGTGAGCTGGCCGTGCTCGGCGTAACCCGGGTCGCTGTGCTGGGCCAGGGCTTCGTGCCAGTCCCACACCGCGTTGCCCAGCGCGGGCTCGAAGCCAAACTTGTCGTTCAGCCGTATTTCGGCAATGCGGTGAATGTGGCGCAGGCACTCCGCGCGCTCAAAGTCCACCGGGTTGTGCAGGCGGCGCTCGAAGGTGGCGATGATTTCGGCCTTGGAGAGGCCGGTGCCGCGCGGCCCGCGCACCGCAAGGATGAACGGGAAGCCGAAGCGGGCGTTGTAGTCGGCGTTGAGCCGCTGAATGTGGGCAAATTCTTCCGGCGTGCAGTGGGTCAGGCCCGCCTTGCTTTGCTCGTTGGTGGACTCGGCGGTCAGCGCGTTGCTCACCATCGCTTTGCCGGCCAGCTCCGGGTGGGCGCGGATCAACGCAAGCTGAGGCGCCAGACCCGCCTGGTTGAGCACGGTGACCATCGCGTATTTCAGCGCGGCGAGCGAGGCGAACGGGCGCTGCGCCAGGGCCTGCTCGGCGATCAGGCCGTCGAGCAGCTGCGCGGCCTCGGGCAGGGGCGCGGTGTTGAGTTGGGCGAGCGTGATGGGCATGGGGGCGTCCTGTGAGTCAGTCAGCAAGCGGGTGGGCGGCGCGCCAGTGGCGCGCAATGTCCAGCCGGCGGGCCACCCACACCTGGTCGTGCTGCTGGATGTGGTCGAGAAAGCGCTGCAGCGCGGTGATGCGGCCCGGGCGCCCGAGCAGGCGGCAGTGCATGCCGATGCTCATCATCTTGGGGCGGTCCAGCCCGGCCGGGTCGCCCTCGGCGTACAGCGCATCAAACGTGTCTTTCATGTACTGAAAGAACGGGTCGGCGTGCGAATAGCCCTGGGGCAGGGCAAAGCGCATGTCGTTGCAGTCCAGCGTGTAGGGCACGATGAGTTGGTGTGCGTTGCTGCCGTCGGTCTTGCGCACCTTCATCCAGAACGGCAGGTCGTCGCCGTAGTAGTCGCTGTCGTATTCGAAACCACCGAAGTCGGCCACCAGGCGGCGCGTGTTGGGGCTGTCGCGGCCGGTGTACCAGCCCAGGCCATGGACATGGCCTTCCACGCCCCGGCGCTCGCCGGTGATGCGCTCGATGATCGCCATGGCCTCGGCCATGTGGGCGCGCTCGGTGGCTTCGTCCACCTGCTGGTAGCTGATCCACTTCAGGCCGTGGCAGGCAATTTCGTGGCCGAGTTCGCGGAAGGCCGCGGTGACGTCCGGCGAGCGCTGCAGGGCGGTGGCAATGCCAAACACAGTCAACGGAAATCCGCGCCGCTCGAACTCGCGCAACACGCGCCACACACCGGCCCGCGCACCGTATTCGTAAATGCCCTCCATGCTGATGTGGCGGTCGGGAAACGCGGGCGGGTTGAACATTTCAGACAGGAACTGCTCCGAGCCCGCGTCGCCGTGCAACACCGAGTTCTCGCCGCCTTCCTCGTAATTCAGAACAAACTGCACCGCAATGCGAGCACCGCCGGGCCAGCGCGCATGGGGCACATCACGTCCGTAGCCAAGCAGATCGCGGGGGTAGGGGGCGGTGGCGTCGTAAACAGAATTCATGGCAAAAAATGAATAGCGTTCATGGAGGGGGAGTCCAACTCAGGATGCCGCGGAACCGGCTCCGCCGGGCAGCCAGCATCGCCCCCTTGGGGGGTGACGCGAAGCGGCGCGGGGGGTCATCCCAAAGCGAGCGAAAGTTCGCTCGCAGGCTGCTTGCGCTCAAAGGTCAGGTTTTCTTCCACGTGGAGCAGGTGCTCGTTCATCAGGCGCACCGCGCGCTCTTCGTCTTTGGCCGCCAGCGCCTTCACGATTTCCTCGTGCTCCTCGCTGGAGTGTTCGGCGGCGCGCGTGCTCTGGTACATCAGGGTGATCAGCGCGCAGCGCGAAATCAGCTCGCGCAGCAACTCGGCCAGCACCTGGTTGCCCATGAGCTCGGCCATGAGCACATGAAAGTCGCCCAGCAGCTCGGTGCGGCTGGGCACGTCTTGCCGCTGCAGCGCCAGCTTCTCCTGCGCCACGTGCTCGCGCAGCGCCTTGATGCCTGCCGGCGTGGCCGAGCGGGCAAAGGCGCGCGCCATCTCGGCTTCCAGCATGCGGCGCACCGCAAACACCTGCCGGGCTTCCTCCACCGAGGGCGCGGCCACAAATGCGCCGCGCGCCGGCTCCAGCTTGATCAGCCGGTTTTGAGACAGCTGAAACAGCGCCTGGCGCACCAGCGTGCGCGCCAGCTTCTGCTCGGCCAGCTTGGTGCCGGGGTGCAGCCGGTGCTCGACGATGGCGCGCGTCAGCGATTCGACGATCTGGTGGGTGCTGGAGGTTTCCATGGACGCATGGTATCGAGAAAAACAAAAAGTGTATACACTTTCAGTCGACCGCATCGCGATCCGGTGCCGATTCAAGGAAACACCATGGGCCTGAGCACCCACGTCCTCGACACCATGCACGGCTGCCCTGCCGCCGGCATGGGCGTGGCGCTGTACACCACGCAGGGCGAGCAAGCCACGCTGGTCAAGCGCTTTACCCTGAACGCCGACAACGCCAGCCTGAAGGCGGGTACCTACCGGCTGGTGTTCGACGTCAAGGCGTACTTTGCGGCCAAGGGCGTGGTGTTGCCCGAGCCCAGTTTTCTCGACCGCGTGTCGCTGGACTTCGGCGTGGCCCACACCGACCAGCATTACCACGTGCCGCTGCTGGTGAGCCCGTGGAGCTACTCGACCTACCGAGGAAGCTGACGCCCCGGCGTGGGCCGTTTACTTGCGGCGCTGGCCTTCGGTGAGCGTGTCGAGCTGGAAGTTGCCGCTTCGGTCCCACAGCCAGACGTCGCGGTAGGTCACGCCGCCCAGCCGCATCGGTGCCGGAAAGGGTGCCGCCGCGCGCACCGTGCGCTCGATCTCGAGCATCACATCGGGCGCGTGGTGGGGTGCGCGCATCCAGCTCACGTTGCGCACATTGCCCCGGCCGTCGAGCTCCACATCGAGCACACCCACCGCGTGCATCAGCGGCGGCAGCTGCCCCTTGTGGATCCGGTTCGCGTTCAGCCCGTAAAGGTGGAGCGCGCCATCGCGCCGGTATTCCTTGGGCGTACCAGCGTGGGAGATCAAGGCCGGCGCGGGCAGTTCTGCCACGGGCGGCGGCGCTGGTGCGGGTGCGGGTGCCGGTGGCGGCGGTGGTGGCGGCGGTGGCGGCGGCGAAGCGCAAGAAGCCAGAAACATCGCCGAGACCAAACCCAGCAGCGGCCAGATGGATCGGTGGCGGGCGGTTGAGGAACTCTTCATGGAGGTCTTCCCAGAAGCACGATCCCAGGGATCGGGGGGTTGTGTGAGGCCCGGCAATCACGTCGGGCGTGTGCAGTGTATTGCGGTTTGTGCATGCCGGTGGCCCCCGGCGGCGGCCATACTCGTCGTTCGGCCCCCACTTTACGAATCCACACATTTGCTAGGAGCCTGTCGGGCTTGGGGCGTCGATCAGCGAAAAGCCCATAGCCCGGCTATGGGGCAAGAAGCGGGTGAAAAATGGACCGCTGCGGCCGCTTTGCAGCCGGCGCTTCCCAAGTCCGACAGGCTCCTATGCGGCTTCGCCACAATCCGCTGCCCATGAATCACCATCTGGACGACTGCCTGCGCCGTCTGGCGACCGACCCCGCCATTCTGGTCAGCGTGACGGGTACGCGCGGCTCGGTGCCGCGCGAGGCCGGCGCCTGGATGGCGGTGTTCGCCGATGCCCTGGTCGGCACCATTGGCGGCGGCCATCTGGAGTGGGACGCGGTGCACCAGGCGCGGGACCGTCTGCGTGCTCAGCGCACCAGCGCCGACACCTGGACGCACGACGTGGTGCTCGGCCCCAGCCTGGGCCAGTGCTGCGGTGGCGCGCTCACGCTGCGCTTCGAGCCCATCACCGCCGCCGACGCGCCTGCCCTGCGCCCGCGCCTCGCCACCCCGCTCACGCCCGTGGCGCTGTTTGGCGGCGGCCATGTGGGCCGCGCCCTGGTGCAGGCGCTTGTGCCGTTACCCTTTTCGGTGCGCTGGATCGACAGCCGCGACGAGGTGTTTCCCCACCCGCTCCCGTCTGCGGTGCAGGCCGAGCACTCGGACCCGGTGGCGGGCGCGGTGAGCGATCTGGCGCCCGGCTCGCGGGTGCTGATCATGAGTTTTTCCCATGCCGAAGACCTCGACATCGTGGCCGGCTGCCTGCAGCGCCAGCGCACCCAGGGCGATCTCCCGTTCGTGGGCCTGATCGGCAGCCGCACCAAGTGGGCCAGCTTCCAGAGCCGCCTCTCACATCACCTGCCCGATCGGCCTGCCGGGCATCACCGACAAGGCACCGGCGGTGATCGCCGCCTCGGTGGCGGCCCAGTTGTTGCTTTCGCTGCCACGCATGGTTCAGGGGTGAACAAGCACTGGGCGGGTTGGTCCGCAAAAAAATGTCTTCAGGAACTGTATACACTTTAACCATGGTCGCAGCGGAGCAGGCGCCCGGTTCACACCGGGCGTTCAATCGCGGCCCTCAG
The DNA here is from genome assembly GCA_020047875.1 of Hydrogenophaga sp. Taxonomy (GTDB): domain Bacteria; phylum Pseudomonadota; class Gammaproteobacteria; order Burkholderiales; family Burkholderiaceae_C; genus Hydrogenophaga. Next base: position 951 of record JAIFNE010000212.1, on the reverse strand, counting down.
CCGACTCACAGCGCCCGCGGTGGTGAGTCGCACCAACCGACGGCCCAGCCGTCCTGTTGAGGCGCGCCATGGAAACCTACCTGCTCGATTGGGCCAACCTGCTGCTGCGCTGGCTTCATGTCATCGTGGCGATTGCCTGGATTGGCTCTTCCTTCTACTTCGTCTTTCTCGACAGCAGCCTCACGCCGCCGCAAGACGAGCAGCTGAAAAAAGACGGCGTGAGCGGCGAACTCTGGGCAGTGCACGGCGGCGGCTTCTACCACCCGGTGAAGTTCGCCGGCGCGCCGCCCAAGCTGCCCGAGCATCTGCACTGGTTCTACTGGGAAAGCTACGCCACCTGGCTCTCGGGTTTTGCGCTGTTCCTGATCTCCTACCTGTGGAGCCCCAGCGTTTACCTGATCGACCCGAGGGTGATGGACTGGAGCCCGGCCGGCGCGATCGCTGCCGCGCTGGCGTTCCTGGTGGTGTTCTGGCTGCTGTACGAAAACGGCGATGCCAAGGTGGGCGCGCTGGTGCTGCTGCTGGTCTGCGTGGCGTCCTACGCCGCCACCCACATGTTTGCTGGCCGCGCCGCCTTTCTGATCGTGGGCGCCATGATCGCCACCGCCATGAGCGCCAACGTGTTCTTCTGGATCATTCCCGGCCAGCGCACGGTGGTGGCCGACATCAAGGCCGGCCGGCCGGTGGACCCGATCCACGGCCAGCGAGGCAAACAGCGCAGCGTGCACAACACCTACTTCACGCTGCCGGTGCTGTTTGCCATGCTGAGCAACCACTACAGCTTCACCTACACCCACCCGCAGAACTGGCTCATCCTCATCGGCATGATGTTTGCCGGCGCCGCCATCCGCCAGTTCTTCGTGTTGCGCCATGGCTTCAAGCTGGGCCGCAACAGCCACCCCTGGCCTTACGCGGCGGTGGGCGTGGTGGTGTTGCTTGCGCTCATCGTCT
>JAIFNE010000086.1 GCA_020047875.1 Hydrogenophaga sp. | reverse complement strand
CGCACCACGCCAGCGGTGTTTTCCGGCCGCAGCGTGAGCTGCTCGCCGTTGAGCCTGTCTTCGAAGGAATACATCTCCTTCTCGACGATGTCGGTCACCTCGCCCAGACCGCGCACAAACAAGGCGGTGGGCTCCACGATGGGGGTGCGCAGGTTGCGGTAGCCATAGCGCCGCATCAGCGCACGCAGCGTGTCTTCGAGCCATTCCCAGTGCGCAGACTGGGGAGGCGCGATGTCGTTCATGCCTTTGACGGCGGTGAGTTTGTCAGCCATGGGGGTTTGGGCTTGGGCTGCTGGTCGGGCGTGCGGTGCGGAGGGAGCCGCTCAACGCTCAGGCGGCAGCGCCAAACCGCTTTTCAATGTAGTTTTCAACGATCTGCTGGAACTCCCGGGCAATGCCGTCGCCGCGCAGCGTCACGGCTTTCTGGCCGTCAATGAAGACGGGCGCTGCAGGTGCCTCGCCGGTCCCCGGCAGACTGATGCCGAGATCAGCATGTTTGCTCTCGCCCGGGCCATTGACGATGCACCCCATCACCGCCACCTTCAGATTTTCCACACCGGGGTAGCGCTCGCGCCACAGCGGCATGGAGCTGCGCAGGTAGTCGTCGATCTGCTTGGCGAGTTCCTGGAATGTGGTGCTGGTGGTGCGGCCACAGCCGGGGCACGCCACCACGCTGGGCACGAAGGCGCGAATACCCAGGGCCTGCAGGATTTCGGAGGCGATCACCACCTCCTGGGTGCGCGATTCGCCAGGCTGGGGCGTGAGCGAAACCCGGATGGTGTCGCCAATGCCCTGCTGCAGCAGCACCGCCAGCGCCGCGGTGGACGCCACCGTGCCCTTGGTGCCCATGCCGGCCTCGGTGAGGCCCAGATGCAGGGGGTAGTCGCAGCGGCGCGCCAGCTCTTGATAAACCGCAATCAGATCCTGCACACCGCTGACCTTGCAGGACAGCACGATGTGGTTGCCGTTGAGACCGATCTCTTCGGCGCGGCGCGCCGAGTCCAGCGCCGAGGTGATCAGCGCCTCGTACATCACATGACGTGCGTCCCAGGGCTGGGCCCGGGCCGCGTTCTGGTCCATGAGGCGGGCCAGCAGATCTTGATCGAGGCTGCCCCAGTTGACGCCGATCCGAATGTGCTTGTCGTGGCGCGCCGCAATCTCCACCATCTGCGCGAACTGGCGGTCACCTTTGTCGCCGCGGCCCACATTGCCCGGGTTGATGCGGTACTTGGACAGCGCCTCGGCACAGGCCGGGTGATCGGTGAGCAAGCGGTGGCCGTTGTAGTGAAAGTCGCCAATCAGCGGCACCATCACGCCCATGCGGTCAAGCTGCTCGCGGATGAAGGGCACGGCCTTGGCCGATTCGTCGTTGTTGACCGTGATGCGCACCATCTCGGACCCGGCCAGGGCCAGCTCTTTGACCTGAATGGCGGTGCCCACCGCGTCGGCGGTGTCGGTGTTGGTCATGGACTGCACGCGTACCGGGGCGTCACCGCCCACCGTCACGCGGTTGTCACCCCAGACCACCGCGCCCTGGCGGGTCCTGCGCTTGTGCGCCGAGGACAGCGGAATCGGCTGGCCATCGATCGCCTCGCAGGAGACGTCGCTGGTGAGCACGCTGGCGTCTTGCATCATCACTTCACCTCGAAACGCGCCACGCTGTTGCGGGCGAACGGCATGACGTCAAACGGCTGGCCGCGCACCGTCACCTGCACCGCATCGGCGCGTCCCACCACCACCGCGTAGGGTGGCGCGGTGGAAAAGTCGAGCACCTCACCGGGCTTGAGTACCCGTTGCAGCACCTGCGCGCCCGATCCGCTCACCACCTCGATCCAGGACTCGTTGACGGCGCGAATGCTCAGCAGCACACTGCCACCGACAACCGGCGCTGGCTCTGCAGCCGTCGGCATGACCGCCTGGAGCTCGGCGACGGGCGCCGTATCCGCCACAGGCTGACCGGCGATAACGGGGTCACCTTCCACGGAAACTGAACCGACGGAGGGCACGCCCAGCGGCACTGCCGGCTCGGCCGTCACCGGCGCCAGCGGCTCGACCACCAGTCCAGGCGCTGTCGCCGAGGCAGCAGGTGCGGCGGGGTCCTGAAAATCGCCGATCAAGCCCTGGGGCAGCAGGGCCACCGCAGCTGCTGCAAGCAACAGCAGTCCGGCACCCCAGACCACCGGGCGCGCCACCCAGGCCTTCAAGTCCGTGCCAGACACCTCGTCGCCCGACTTGAACGGCGCATTGATGAACGTTGTTGGGTCATCCAGCATCGGACTCATTGCGCTTGGAATCTGCTCAAGCACAGCGGCCGGGTCCACCTTGAGCTGGCGGCAGGCGCTGGAGGCGAGAGCGCGGGCAAAGGTCATATCGGGCAATTCGTGGTAGCGCCCAGCCTCCAGTGCCTCCATTTTCTTGACTGGCACCTTGAGCACAGCCGCTAAAGCCGCGATGTGCAGACCTGCGGCTTCACGCGCCTCACGCAGGCGAAACGGCGCGCTGGACACGGGGTTGGCCTGCGCTGAATTGCTGTGCGCCGAAACCTCAAATTCACTCATCAAACGCTCCCCGCTGATACAGCGCCCACTGCCCTGACTGGGGATAGCGACGGCCCAACTGCTGCGCCAGCTGTTCGACCACGGTGGCGTTCCCCAATCGACGCTCCACCCGGATACCAAGCCAAAGGGTTTCGGCATTCGCGAACTCACCGTTATTCAGGCGCCGGGTGTAGAACTGAGCACGGACGTCGTCGCCACGACGAAACAGCAGCGAAGCGAGGTTGTAACCCGTGATCGGGTTGGCGGCGTCGAGCTCGTACGACTTGGCGAAGCTCGCTTCGGCGGCGGCCAGCTGGCCTTCGCGGACCTGGCAGATACCTTTGGCGAGGTGGGTCGAGGCGCGACCGCCGTAGTTGGCGCTGGCCAGCGCGCGGTCAAACAGCTCGATGGCGTAGGCGTGGCGACCGCTTTCGCAGACAAACCAACCGTAGTTGTGCAGCGTGTCGCCATCGCGCGGATTGATCTGCAGGGCGCGCTGAAAGCTGTCTTCTGCCAAGGCGCTGTTGTTCAGGCGCATGTACACCAGCCCGCGCAGCACAAAAGCGGGCGCGTAGTTCGGATCGGCAGCCAGCGATTGCTTGATTTCGTCAAGCGCAACGGTGGTCTGCCCCTGCTCAAAATAGTTCGAGGCCAGGTTGAGCCGAATCCGCGCGCGCTTGCGGGTGTCTGGCTCGTCAAACTCGGTAATGGGTTCGGCCTGCGCCGAGGTGGCGCCCGGACCGCCAGCTGCGCAACCGCTCAACGAAACCTGCAGCCACATCAAAGGCAACCACAGGAGCATCCACCAAGCCACCCGCCTGAGGGCGTGGGGCACACGCGGCAACCGCGTTTGCAGATAGAAAAGGTGGCTCATGTCTGCTTGTCTCCAGCGGGGGCTGCAAATCGAATCGGGTGCACGGAAGACACCCGGCGCTGAGCGAGCCGCTCGGCGGCGCGGGTTCGATCAAGCACATCACCCGCGAGCTGGCCGCAAGCGGCATCGATGTCATCACCGCGGGTCTTGCGCACAGTGGTTACCAGCCCGCTTTCGGTCAGCAGGCGCGCAAATTGTTGCACCACCGGACGAGGCGAACAGAGCAAACCCGAATCGGGAAATGGATTGAACGGAATCAAGTTGATCTTGCATGGCACACCGCGCCCGGCATGGCCGCGCAGCAGCTCTAGCAGCTCCCGGGCGTGCTGGGGCTGGTCATTGACTCCGTCCAGCATGCAGTATTCAAACGTGATGAAATCCCGCGGCGCTGCGGGCAGGTAGCGCAGACAGGCATCGAGCAACTCGCTCAGTGGGTACTTGCGGTTAAGCGGCACCAAGGAGTCCCGCAGGGCATCGTTCGGGGCGTGCAGCGAAACCGCCAGCGCCACCGGGCAATCTTGCGCCAGCCGATCCATCATGGGCACCACGCCCGACGTTGACACGGTGACACGTCGGCGTGACAGGCCATACCCGTGGTCATCGAGCATCACCCGAAGCGCGGGCACCAGCGAATGGTAATTTTGCAAGGGCTCGCCCATGCCCATCATGACCACGTTGCTGATCACGCGCTCGCTGGTTTTCAGGTGCTGACGCAGAAAAAACTCGGCCTGCCAAAGCACGATCTCGCCGGTGGTGAGATTGCGCGAAAAACCCTGGTGGCCGGTGGAGCAGAAACGGCACCCCACGGCGCAGCCCGCCTGAGAGGAGATGCACAGGGTGCCGCGGTCGTCTTCGGGAATGAAGACCGTTTCGATCGCGTTGCCGTCGCCCACGTCGAACAGCCATTTGATGGTGCCATCCGCCGAATCCTGGCGCGAAAGCATCTTGAGACCTTCGATACGGGCCTGCGCTGGCAGTTTCTCGCGCAGGCTGCGGGCGAGGTCGGTCATGGCCGAAAAATCGCGCGCGCCCCGCTGATGGATCCAGCGGAACAACTGCACTGCGCGAAAACGCTTTTCACCCAGCTGCTCGCAGTAGGTGGTCAGCCCTTCGAGATCGAAATTGAGCAGATTGACCGTCATGGCGCCACCCGGGCAGCGCCACGCAAACCATCGGCTCGACCCCCGATCGGGGGCCGGCTGCGGTGGTGCGGCATCAGACCCATCGATCCCCTCGGTCGCTTCAGCGCGAGTAGACGTTCATGCCAGCGAAGAAGAAGGCCACCTCAGCGGCGGCGGTCTCTGGCGCATCGGAACCGTGAACCGCATTGGCGTCGATGCTGTCGGCGAAGTCGGCGCGAATGGTGCCGGCATCTGCTTTCTTCGGATCGGTAGCGCCCATCAGGTCGCGGTTTTTGGCGATGGCGCCCTCGCCCTCCAGCACCTGAATCATCACCGGGCCAGAGATCATGAAGTCCACCAGATCTTTGAAGAACGGCCGGGCTTTGTGCACTGCGTAGAAAGCCTCGGCTTCGGCGCGCGACAGGTGCGCCATGCGCGAGGCGATCACCTTCAGCCCAGCGGCTTCGAAGCGCGCGTAGATCTGGCCGATGACATTTTTCGCCACGGCGTCGGGCTTGATGATGGAGAGGGTGCGTTCGATGGCCATGATTTTTCCTGCGTTTGCTTAAAATTTGGGGTTTAACTTGTTGATTTTGCGGGCTGCCGCAAAGCCTTTGATTCTACAACGCGCACCACCGCCCGCGCCCCTTTGATGGGCGCCCGGGCGCGCCGAGCCCGGGAGCGCCTAGCGACCGCCCGGTTTGCGTTTGCGTGGTGTGCCGCGCTCGGCGTCCTGGGCCCGCTTGCGCTGCAGGGCATCGTGACCGATGTACCCCAGCGAGGTTTTCAACGGATCGGGCTGTGCGGCCTTATCCCCAACGCCGCGGCCACCGCCCTTGCCGGGGGCTGGCGCGAACATGCTGCCGCGCCGCACCGCAGGGGCATCGCCCCGGCTGCCTGCGGGATTGCCGAAATTGCGACCGCCCTGAGGCCCTTTGCCCGGCGCGCCTGACCGATGGATCGGTGCGCGGCGGGCTCGATCGGGCGCGGCACCCGGCATGGGCAGGCCCGCGGCAGCGCCCAGGCGCTGAATGTCACCATCGTCGAGCTCCACCCACACACCGCGCTTGAGGCCGCGCGGCAGCATCACCGCGCCGTAGCGAATGCGGATCAGGCGACTGACCGCATGACCCACCGCCTCAAACATGCGCCGCACCTCGCGGTTTCGACCCTCGCCGATGGTCACGCGATACCAGCAGTTGGCGCCCTCGCCTCCGCCCGCATCGATGCTGGCGAACTGCGCCATGCCGTCGTCCAGCTTGACGCCATCGAGCAACCGCTGCTTTTCCTCATTGGACAAGGCCCCCAGCACCCGCACCGCGTATTCCCGCTGAAGGCCGAAGCGCGGGTGCATCAGGCGGTTGGCCAGCTCGCCCGAGTTGGTCAGCAGCAGCAAACCTTCGGTATTGATATCTAGGCGACCGACCGATTGCCACTTGCCCTGGTACAGCCGCGGCAGGCGCCGGAACACGGTCGGGCGGTTCTGCGGATCGTCATGCGACACCACCTCGCCCGCTGGCTTGTGATACGCGAGCACACGGGGCGCCGGCGGGGTGAGGCTCACCCGCACCGGCTTGCCGTTGACCTTGATCACATCGCCGAACTGAATGCGCTGACCCACATGCGCTGGCTCGCCGTTGACCGAAATTCGGCCCTGCAGAATCAGCTGCTCCATCTCCAGCCGGGAGCCCATGCCCGCCTGAGCCAGCACCTTGTGCAGCTTGGGCGACTCTGCCTCGGGCTTGAGCACGCGCTTGACCGGCAGCAGCAGTTCTTGCTCCTGGTCGGCATCAAATGCGCCACTGACCACGTCGTCAAAGGCGAGCGCCTCAATCTGGGCAGCCGCTGGCCGCGGGCTGCGCGCCAGATCGCCGGGAGCGGGTTTGGCGGATGGCCGCGTGGCTTGCGGTTTGGGCACCGCCGCCTCTGCCGCTGGCGCCGGGTGGTCTGAATCAGACGGGTCGATCGGGGGTTGCGCCGGGTTCATGGTGTTCCTGTGTCAAGTCTCAATTCGCCTGCTGGTGCAGCTGGCGTGGCGGTTGGCCCACCGTCGGTGGGGGGCGCAGCCGTGTCGTCTCGGGTATTCGCCAGCGCGGTGGCCACACCGGCCGGGTCTTCATCCGTCCTGTCAGACAGGCTTGTCGAGAGCGCTTCGAAATCGAGCCGGTCCAACGCAGATTCCTGCACGTCGTTGCCATCCAGCGGCGGCAATTGATCCAGCGAGGCCAGACCCAGATCGTCCAGAAACTGGCGCGTGGTGGCAAACAGCGCGGGGCGGCCCACGGTTTCGCGGTGACCAATCACCTCAACCCAGCCGCGCTCTTCGAGCTGCTTGAGCAACAAAGAATTGATGGTCACGCCCCGGATGTCTTCCATGTCGCCCCGGGTCACCGGCTGCCGGTAGGCGATGATGGCCAGGGTCTCCAGGGTGGCGCGGGTGTAGCGCGGTGGCTTCTCCGGGTGCAACCGATCCAGGTAGGGCCGCAACGCCGGGCGACTCTGAAACCGCCAACCAGTCGCCACCTGCACCAGCTCGACGCCACGCGGCGTCCATTCCATCTGCAGTTCGAGCAGCAGCTGCTTGACGGTGTCTGGCGCGAGCTCGCCATCAAACAACACGCAGAGCTCACGCAGGGCGAGCGGCTGCGTGGCGCAGATCAGTGCCGTTTCCAGCACACGGCGGGCGTCCGTGGAATTCATCGCGGGTGTCTGGGGGCAAACGGCTCAGGGCCGAAAATGTGTCGAGGGGGTCGGGCGCCGCCGCGTGGCCGCCAGCGGGCCAGGGCCGTGGGAAGCGCTGCAAGGCAGCCTGCCGGTCGGGAAACCTGCCAAATGGTCTCGGAAAAGGCTCACGCGGGCGATCCCGACAAATTCGCAAATCCTGCACGCTGAACACGTTCAGCGCTTCATATCAGCGGCTCTGTATTGTAGTGGAGGCCACTTTGAGCCAGCGCAGCGATCAGGTCGGGTGGTGGCGGGCGGACGAAGTCCAGTGGCGCCCCGCTGACCGGGTGCGCCAGCCGCAAACGATGCGCATGCAGGGCTTGGCGGGCCATGCCCCATTGCGGGCGGCCGCCATACAGGCTGTCACCCACGAGCGGATGGGCGAGCCAGGCCATGTGGACCCGAATCTGATGCGTGCGGCCGGTGTGCAGCTTGCAAGCCACCAGGCTGGCCTGAGCCTGTGTCTCGAGCAAACTGACCGTGGTGCGCGCGGTTTTGCCGCTGGTTGAATCAGGCCGCAGCACGGCCATGCGCAGGCGGTTGTGAGGATCGCGCCCAATCGTCTGGTCGACCTCCTGCACCGATGGGCCTCGCCAGGCGCCATGGGCCAGCGCCAGGTAATCGCGCTGCACCTCCCGCGCTGCGATGGCACGCACCAGCGCCTCCATGGCCTGACGGCTCTTGCCCACCAGCATCAGGCCCGAGGTGTCTTTGTCCAGCCGGTGCACGATGCCTGCGCGCGGCAAGCTTGCTGCAGCCGCATGGTGTGCCAACAGACCATTAAGCAGGGTGCCGCTCCAGTGGCCAGCGGCCGGGTGCACCACCAAGCCGGCTGGCTTGTCGATCACCAGCAGGTGATCGTCTTCAAACACCACGGCCAGGGACATGGGTTGCGCCACAAAGGCCTGCGCCTGCGGTGTCGGTCGCAGCTCCACCGTGAGCAGATCGCCGGCCTGCAGGCGGCTCGCGGGCTTGCGCAGCGGCAAGCCGCGCAGCGACACCGCGCCGTCGGCCATCAGCTGCTGCAGATAGGATCGGGAAAACTCGGGAATCAGGAGCGCGATGGCACGATCGGCCCGCCAGCCATGCATTTGGGCGGGCAACTCGCACAATCGGCGCTCAGAGGACGGCGCGCTGTCGTCGCCGGAATCATCGTCTTCACAGACCCCGGTCGATATAATTTCGTCTGCCAAAGCGGTATGGTTCCGTTCCAAAAAGGTGTGTGCTTGATGCGTTCCAACAGATTATCGGCTGGCCCTTGGGCGGTGGCGGTGGTGGCCCTGACATTGGCCGGCTGCAGTAGCACGCCGGTGGACAACACGGCCGGCTGGAGCCCGAACAAGCTCTACAGCGAGGCGCGCGACGAGCGCGAGGCTGGTAATTTCGAAAAAGCGATCACGCTATACGAAAAGCTTGAAGGCCGCGCGGCCGGTACCCCGCTGGCCCAGCAGGCCCAACTCGACAAAGCCTTTACCCACTACAAAGCCGGCGAGCCGGCCCAGGCCCGGGCTGCCATCGACCGCTTCATGCGCCTGCACCCGGCCAGCCCGGCGCTCGATTACGCGCTCTACCTCAAAGGCCTCAGTTCGTTCAACGACAACCTGGGGCTGTTTGGATCGCTCGCCCAGCAAGACCTTTCCGAGCGCGACCAGAAGGCGGCCAAGGAATCCTTTGAGGCCTTCAAGGAGCTGGTGACCCGCTTCCCGGATTCGCGCTACGCGCCTGACAGCCGCGCCCGCCTGACTTACATCGTCAACTCACTGGCGAAGTCTGAGGTGAATGTGGCGCGCTACTACTACACCCGCGGCGCCTACGTGGCGGCCATCAACCGGGCGCAGACGGCCTTGACCAACTACGTTGACGCGCCAGCGCTTGAAGAGGCGCTTTACATCATCGTTCGCTCCTACGACGCGCTTGGCATGACGCAGCTGCGAGACGATGCCCAGCGCGTGATGCAAGCCAGTTTCCCGCAAAGCGACTTCACAACCAAAGGCTTGAACCGGAATGACGACCCTTGGTGGAAGCTCTGGTAGCCCACCGGTTGCGCCACGGCTGGGTCGGCAAGCACAGCCGGTGAACAAGGGCTTGGGGGGAACGATCGTCGCGCGGCGCTGTGGGTGGTGCGCGTTACCATCCATCGAACAACTTTGATCGCCCGACCGGCGCGCATTCCCGATATGTCCACAGGCTACCGCATACAGGCATCCACCGGCATCCACCGCGGAGACCGCGACTACCAGCAGGATCAGGTGTGCCTGCTGCAGCACCAGCGGCACACCGGCTGCCTGCTGGCGGTGGTGGCTGACGGCATGGGGGGCCGAAGCGGCGGGCGCAAAGCCTCCGACCAGGTGATGCTCACCGCGCGCCAGTTGTTTGAGCGCTACGACCCGGACACCGATGACGCGGCCGCGTTCCTGCGGCAGGTGGTGGAAGAGTCGCACCTGGTGATCAAGCTCACCGCGGTGTCGGCCGAGCAGGAGCCGCACAGCACCATTGCCGCGTTCATCGTGAACCCGGGCGGGGACAGCCACTGGGTGCACGCGGGTGACTCACGCATCTACCACTTCCGTCACGGCAAGATGGTGTTTCGCACCATGGACCACTCGTACGTGCAAACACTCGTGAACCAGGGCGAGATCAGTGAGGAGGAGGCCATGGATCACCCCCACTCGAACATCCTGATGGGCTGCCTGGGCACCGACAACGAGCCGCCGGTAGACATTCATGTGGTGCCCCGGCTGAGCGCTGGCGACACCCTCATGTCCTGCAGCGATGGCGTCTGGCACTACTTCACCCCTGAGGAGCTGGCCAGCACCGTAACCATGCTCTCACCGCGCGAGGCGTGCGAATTTCTGATTCAGAAAGCCCGCTCCCGGGCCAAAGGCATGGGCGACAACCTGTCGATCACCATCGTCAAGCTCGAACCGCTGAGCTGATCTGCTTGCCCCACCCGGTTGGCGGTGGTGCCCCGGCATGGTGGGCTCAGGTTAACCCCGTGTCCACGGTTCGGCGCTCCAGCGCCAGGAATTCCGCCGATTGCATTTCGACCAAACGAGACACCGTGCGCGGAAACTCGTGTGACATGGGGCCCTCGGTGTACAGCTGCTCCGGGGGCACCGCAGCCGACAGCACCAGGTTGACCCGGCGGTCGTATAGCACATCAACCAGCCAGGTAAAGCGCCGCGCCTCAGACGCCTGGCGCACCGACATCTGCGGCACGTTGGACAGGAGTACCGTATGAAACTGGCTGGCGATTTCCAGGTAGTCGTTCTGCGACCGCGGGCCGCCACACAGGGTGCGAAAGTCGAACCAGATCACGCCGCCAGCGCGGCGCACCGCGCGAATCTGACGCGCCTCGATCATCAGCACCGGATCCTGATCCGCCGTTTCGGCCAGCCGCTCGAAGGTCGCCTCCAGCGCGGCGTCGGTCTCGGGCCCGAGTGGATGGCGGTACAGGTCCGCCACGGCCAGCGCGTGCTGGCGGTAGTCGGTGCCATCGTCCACATTGATCACCTCCAGGCGGCTCTTCAACAGCTCGATGGCGGGGAGGATGCGGTCGCGGTGCAAGCCGTCGGGATACAGCCCGTCGGGGTGGAAATTGGAGGTGGTGACGAAACCCACGCCGGCCTTGAACAGGGCATCCAGCAACCGGTGCAGGATCATGGCGTCGGTCACATCGGCCACATGGAACTCATCGAAGCAGATCAGCTTGTAGCGCTTGGCCATACGCAAACCCAGCTCGTCCAGCGGGTTTTGCGTGCCCTGCAGGCCACGCAGTTCCTGGTGCACCTCGCGCATGAACTCATGGAAGTGCAGGCGCGTCTTGCGCCGGATCGGCACTGCGTTGAAGAAGCAGTCCATCAGAAAGCTCTTGCCCCGCCCCACCCCGCCGTACATGTAGACGCCGCGCGGGATCTGGGGTTTGACGAACACCTTTTTCAGCGCGTTGGAGCGGCGCTGCTTGTAAAGCGTCCACTCCTCTGCACACCGCTCCAGTGCGGCAATCGCGCGTTGCTGGGCCGGATCGGTGGTGTAGCCACGCTCCAGGAGCGCGGCTTCGTAGTGTTTTCGGACGGACATGAACAAGGCTTTTCCCAGCGGCGCCGGTGTCACCATGCAGGCAACCGGCGGCTCTGGCTAAGCCAGACCACGGCGCTGGACCTGTTGAGCGGATGCCACGCGCGGGCGCGGCGCGGGGTTGGGTGAAAAAGCTTCAAAAATTCAGTGTGCGCTTGTCGACCGCCAGCGCCGCCTCTTTCGTCGCCTCGGACAACGAGGGATGAGCGTGGCAGATGCGGGCGATGTCTTCGGCGCTGGCCTTGAACTCCATGGCAACCACCGCCTCGGCAATCAACTCGCTGGCCATCGGACCCACGATGTGCACGCCGAGAATTTCGTCGGTCTTGGCATCGGCCAGAAACTTCACCATGCCGGTGGTGTCACCCAGAGCGCGGGCCCGACCATTGGCGAGGAACGGGAAGGTACCGGCCTTGTATTCGGCGCCACGCGCCTTGAGTTGCTGCTCGGTCTCACCGACCCAGGCAATCTCCGGGCTGGTGTAGATCACCCAGGGCACCGTGTTGAAATTCACATGCCCGTGCTGACCGGCGATGCGCTCCGCCACCGCAACGCCCTCTTCCTCGGCCTTGTGGGCCAGCATCGGCCCCCGCACCACATCACCAACCGCCCACACGCCCTTTAGACTGGTGCGGCACTGGTCATCGACCACAATGGCGCCGCGCTCGTCAAGCGCCAAGCCCACGGCCTCGGCGTTGAGGCCAATGGTGTTGGGCACCCGGCCGATGGACACAATGAGTTTGTCGGCATCGAGCTTGAGGGCTTCCCCCTTGGCATTGGTGTAGGCCACACTCACGCCCTTTTTGGTGGCCTTGATTTCGCCCACCTTCACGCCGAGCTCGATCTTCAGGCCTTGCTTGTCGAAAGCCTTTTTGGCCTCTTTGGCGATTTGCTCGTCAACCGCGCCGAGGAAGGTCGGCAGGCCTTCGAGGATGGTCACCTCCGAACCCAGGCGGCGCCAGACCGAACCCATCTCCAGACCGATCACACCCGAGCCGATGAGGGTCAGCTTCTTGGGGACCGCGCTCAGGCGCAACGCGCCGTCGTTGGAGAGGATCATCTCCTCATCAAACGGTGCGCCGGGCAAGGCGCGGGCATTCGAGCCGGTGGCCACGATCACCTGGCGCCCCACGAGCACCTCGTCCTTGGCGCCGGTCACCTGGATTTCATAGCCGGCCTCGACCGCTTTCACGAACGAACCACGACCATGGAAGAAACTCACCTTGTTCTTTTTGAACAGGTACAGAACGCCGTCGTTGTTCTGCTTGACCACCGTGTCCTTGCGGCCAACCATCTTGGTCACGTCGATCTTGACGTCCTTGACCTGGATACCGTGGTCAGCGAAGTGGTGGTTGGCCTGCTCAAAATGCTCGGACGACTGCAACAGCGCCTTGGACGGAATACAGCCCACGTTGGTGCAGGTGCCACCCAGCGCAGGACCACCCTTGTCGTTCTTCCACTCATCGATGCAGGCCACTTGAAAGCCGAGCTGTGCTGCGCGAATGGCAGCGATGTAGCCACCGGGACCGCCACCGATCACGATGACATCAAAAGATTGGGACATGTTCAAAATTCCAGTTGGGCGCCGGACTCAGTCGGCCGGCACAAAAATCCACAGCAAGGCGTAAATCACCAAGCCAAGGCCGCCCGCAAAAGCAAGCGCCACCATCAAAAGCCGCCAGATCCACGACTCAACACCCGTCGTTGCGGCAAGCCCGCCACAGACGCCAGCAACCCAGCGATCATGGCCACTGCGCCGCAGTCGGTTGATTGACTGCACGACGCCGCCAGGCGACACGGCCTCGGGCAAGGCGTTGAGCAAACGTGCCTTGACACGATCGAACTCCTCTGCACTCAGCGTACCGCGCTCGCGCAGCTGCTCCAGCTTGATGAGTTCGTCGGCCAAGGACACGGAGGAACCCTGTCGCTCAGATATCGAACAACAGTCGCGCCGGGTCTTCCAGCGCTTCTTTCATCGCCACCAGCCCCAGCACGGCTTCGCGGCCGTCGATGATGCGGTGGTCGTACGACATGGCGAAGTAGTTCATGGGGCGCACCACCACCTGGCCGTTTTCCACCATGGCCCGGTCTTTGGTGGCGTGCACGCCCAGAATGGCCGACTGCGGCGGGTTGATGATCGGGGTGGACATCATCGAGCCGAAAGTACCACCGTTGGATATGGAGAAAGTGCCACCGGTCATGTCGTCCATGCCCAGCTTGCCGTCCTTGGCTTTCTGGCCAAACTCGGCGATCTTTTTCTCGATGTCGGCAAAGCTCATCTGGTCGGCATTGCGCAGGATAGGCACCACCAGACCGCGCGGCGAACCGACGGCGATGCCGATGTCGAAATAGCCGTGGTAGACGATGTCGGTGCCATCCACCGAGGCGTTGAGGATCGGGAACTTCTTGAGGGCATGCACCGCCGCCTTGACGAAAAAGCTCATGAAACCGAGCTTGACGCCGTGTTCCTTCTCGAAGCGCTCCTGCATGCGCTTGCGCATGTCCATGACCGGGGCCATGTTGATTTCGTTGAAGGTGGTCAGGATGGCGTTGGTCGATTGCGACTGCAGCAGGCGCTCGGCCACCCGGGCACGCAAGCGCGTCATAGGCACGCGCTCTTCCGGGCGATCGCCCAGATCGGGCGCCACCGTGGCCACCTGCGGCAACACCCTGCTCGGCGCACCGGTGGGGATTGCCACCGGCGCACTGACCACAGCAGTGCGCGGAGCGCCCGCCACGGCAGACAACACATCACCCTTGGTCACGCGGCCGTCTTTGCCGGTCCCGGCCACCGAGCCAGCTGCCAGCCCGTTGTCGGCCATCAGCTTGGCAGCGGCGGGCATGGCCACGCCGGCCTTGGTACCCGCAGCCGCTGCGGGTGCAGGCGCTGGCGGGGCGTTGACCGGAGCCGCAATGCCGGCGGGTGCTCCGACAGCGGCTGGGCTTGCGCCCACGGTGGCGTTCGTGTCGATGCGGGCAATGACCTGCTCCGCCGCCACCGTGGCGCCATCGCCCTGCAGCAGCTCGATCAGCACGCCAGCCGATGGCGCGGGCACTTCCAGCACCACCTTGTCGGTTTCGACGTCGATCAGGATTTCATCGACTGCGACCGCCTCACCCACTTTTTTCTTCCACTGCAGCAGCGTGGCCTCGGCCACGGATTCAGACAGCTGAGGCACTTTGACTTCTACGATTGCCATGTTTAATTCCTGCGTGTTGCGTTGAACGGTGAGCATCGGGGATCGGCGGCGCAGCGGTTATCCAGGTAACCCGGCCGCAAGCCCGATACCAAGCCGCCGTTATTTGGTGAGAATGAAGCCCTTGAGCTTGCCGAACGCGGCTTCGATCAGGTTCTTCTGCTGCTCCTGGTGCAGATGGGCGTAGCCCACCGCTGGCGAAGCAGAGGCAGCACGCCCGGCATAGCCAAGCTTCTGACCCTCGAGCATGTTCTCGTGGATGTAGTGCTGCACGAAGAACCAAGCGCCCTGGTTTTGCGGTTCGTCCTGGCACCACACGAGATCGGTGACATTCGGGTACTTGCGCAACTCGGCACCAAACACCTTGTGCGGGAACGGATACAGCTGCTCCACACGAACAATGGCGACGTCGTCGCGCTCGAGTTCCTCACGCTTTTTCACCAGGTCGTAATACACCTTGCCCGAGCAGCAGATGACGCGCTTGACCTTGTCGGCCTTCTTCGCCACGTCGGCGTTCTGGTCGGGGATCACGGTCTGGAAACCGCCCTTGGTGAACTCCGCCAGCGGCGAGGTCGCGTCCTTGTTGCGCAGCAAGCTCTTGGGCGTGAAGATGATCAGCGGCTTGCGCAGGTTGCGCACCATCTGGCGGCGCAGCACATGGAAGATCTGGCTAGCCGTGGTCGGCTGCACGATCTGCATGTTGGTGTCGGCCGCCAGCTGCATGAATCGCTCCAGGCGGGCCGAGCTGTGCTCCGGCCCCTGGCCTTCGTAGCCGTGTGGCAGCATCAGCGTGATGCCGTTGACGCGACCCCACTTCACCTCACCCGAGGCGATGAACTGATCGATCACCACCTGCGCGCCGTTGGCGAAATCGCCAAACTGGGCCTCCCAAATCACCAGCGTGTTGGGGTCGTTGGAAGCGTAGCCATACTCAAACGCCAGCACCGCCTCTTCCGAGAGGATCGAGTCGATCACCACAAACGGCGCCTGGTTTTCGACCACG
Organism: Hydrogenophaga sp.; assembly: GCA_020047875.1. Classification (GTDB taxonomy): domain Bacteria; phylum Pseudomonadota; class Gammaproteobacteria; order Burkholderiales; family Burkholderiaceae_C; genus Hydrogenophaga. Next base: position 12,299 of record JAIFNE010000086.1, on the reverse strand, counting down.
TTCTCCAGCGGAACATAGGTACCTTCGTTGTAACGCTCGCGGTTCTGGTCGTGAACCACCGCATGACGGTGCGTGAAGGTTCCGCGACCCGAGTCCTCGCCCGACAGGCGCACCGGAAAACCGCTGGCCACCAGCGAGGCAAATGCCATGCTCTCGCCCATTCCCCAGTCAACCGGGATGTCGCCTCGGCCCATGGCAGCGCGGTCGGCATAAACCTTTTTCACCAACTGGTGCGGCGTCACGGTGTCGGGAATGGTGGTCAGGCTCTCGGCCAATCGCTTCCACTCCGCCGCGGGAATCGCGGTGTCGCCAGCGTCGGTCCATTTCTTGCCGAGGAAAGGTGACCAATCCACCGCATACTTGCTCTTGAAGTTGGTCAGCACCGGGTCCACCGTGTGCCGACCGGCATCAAGCGCCGCGCGGTAGGCCTTGAACATGTCGTCGCCGAGCGTCTCACCCAGGCCTTGCGCGGCCAGGCGATCGGCGTAGAGCTGGCGCGTGCCGGGATGCTTGGCGATTTTCTTGTACATCAACGGCTGCGTCAGGCTGGGCGTGTCCTGCTCGTTGTGACCCAGCTTGCGGAAGCAGACGATGTCAACCACCACATCCTTGCGGAAGGTCATCCGGTATTCCAGCGCCAGCTGGGCACAGAGGACCACCGCCTCGGGGTCGTCCCCGTTCACGTGCAACACCGGCGACTCCACGCCTTTGACGATATCGGTGCAGTACAAGGTCGAGCGCAGATCGCGCGGATCGGAGGTGGTGAAACCAATCTGGTTGTTGATGATGATGTGCACCGTGCCACCCGTCGTGTAGCCACGCGTGGCGGCCAGCGCCAGGGTTTCCTGGTTCACGCCCTGACCGGCAAAGGCCGCATCGCCATGCACCAGCACCGGCAACACCTGCTTGCCCTTCGGGTCGCCGCGGCGGTCCATGCGGGCCCGCACCGACCCCTCCACCACCGGGTTCACGATCTCCAGGTGCGAGGGGTTGAATGCCAGCGAGAGGTGCACCGGACCGCCCGGCGTGGCGACGTCCGAGCTGAAACCCTGGTGGTACTTCACGTCGCCGGCGGGCAGGTCTTCCGGCGCCGTGTGATCAAACTCGGCAAACAAGTCCTTGGGCATCTTGCCCAGGGCGTTGACCAGCACATTCAGGCGACCCCGATGCGCCATGCCGATCACGATCTCCTGAATGCCCTGCGCGCCGGCCTGCTGGATCACCTCGTCCATGGCCGCAATGAAGCTTTCGCCGCCTTCCAGCGAAAACCGCTTCTGGCCAACGTACTTCGTGTGAAGGAACCGCTCCAAGCCTTCGGCGGCCGTCAGGCGGTCGAGGATGTGCATTTTTTTGTCGGCGGTGAACACCGCCTTGCTGCGGATCGACTCCAGCTTCTCCTGCCACCAGCGCTTTTGCGACTGGTCGCTGATGTACATGTACTCGGCGCCGATGCTGCCGCAGTAGGTTTCGCGCAGCGCGTTGAGGAGATCACGCAGCGACATCACCTCTTTGCCGAAAAAGGTGTTGCTGGTGTTGAAAACGGTCTCGAAGTCGGCGTCGGCGAAGCCGTAGAACGACGGATCAAGTTCGGGGATGTGTTCGCGATCGGTGCGCTTCAGCGGATCAAGATCGGCCCAGCGAGAACCCACATTGCGGTAGGCTGCGATCAGCTGCTGGACCGCGACACGCTTGCGGCCAAGGTCGGAATCGGCGCCAGCGGCGATGACCACTCGGGTACCGCCCTGTTTGGCGCGGTCGGCAAACGCATTGATGACCGGCAGGTGAGGCACGTCGCGGGCATCGGAACCATCGACGGCGGGCACATGCTGCAGCGCGTCAAAATAGGCTCGCCACGATTCGGACACGCTGCCTGGATTGGCCAGGTAGTTTTCGTACATCTCCTCAACGTACGGCGCGTTGCCGCCAAAGAGGTACGAGTTGCCTTTGTAAGCAACATAGACGTTGCCGGATGCGGAATCGCTCATGAATTCGCTGTCCTCCGTTTCCCTTGGGGAAACATTAGCTGGTTAAACAAACCTTCCGCGACACGGCTGGACCGGTTGGCGGATGCGACAGTGACTGTGGAAGGACCTGACTACAACCCGCAATTGTGCCACCGCCAACGGGGCGTCGGTCGACCAAACGACAAATCGGACAAGGAAAGCAGGCGGCGCGGGCGCATGTGTTGCGCCAAGACCGACTCGAACCAAGCTGCCGCAAGCCTCTCAGGCAAGGGGCTGCAGCCACATGGCGGTTCGCCTGTTCATTTTTCGGGGCTCTTCTTGTCGCTGGCGGAGCTCGGCGTAGGGAGCCTGGCGGAGGCGCCCACGCTGACCGAACCACCACCCACGCCCACCCCCACGCTGGTGCCAATTCGCCCATCGCTGCCCACGCTCACCCCCACGCCAGCGCTGCGGCCAATCGGCAGCGAGAGGCCCAGATTGACACCGCCGGAGGCACAGCCCGCCAGAGCAGCAAGAAGCGCCACGGAGGCTGCCGTGCGAACAAACAAGAGGCGATGGCTCATGACAGACATCCCGGAAAAGCGTCAGGAAATCAGGCGCGGCGACAACCGCTCTGCAGCCGGTACCGCAGTGGGCTCGTCAAGTTCGATCGCGATCTGGGTGCATACCGTGCGGCACAGCGCCACGGCCTTTTCGCTCTGCACCCGGTAGATCACCTGAGTCCCTTCCTTGCGCTTGGCCAGCACCCCCGCGCGATACAACAAATTGAGATGCTGCGACAGGTTGGGCTGGGTGGTGTCGATTTCCTGCAGCAGCTGGGAAACCGACTTCTCCTCGTCGCACAGCGCGCTCAGGATCCGCAGGCGCATGGGCGTTGACAACACGCCGAACAGCTCGGCAGCCACCTCGAACACCCGCAACTTTTCAGCGCTGGGTTCAGACAAGATCATCCGCTCCATGATTGCTCATATCTCAAGAATGTAAGCAAACATCATACGTTCAATTGCTCAAAAATCGAGCAAACGTCGATCCACCCCCCGCACGGCAACCCGCTCAACCCGCGAGCAACTCACCGAATGGTTTGCACGCCTGCCTGATAGCAGGGCCTGGCCCACTGCAAACGATCTTCGTCTCTCAGCCCATCAAATCCTTGATCTGCTGCAAAGCGGCCGGATCGTCCATGGTGGTCAGATCGCCAGCGTCGCGTCCTTCGCACACCGCCTGAATGGCGCGTCGCAGCAACTTGCCGCTGCGCGTCTTGGGCAACACATGAACGAACCGCACCCGGGCTGGACGTGCCACCGCGCCAAGCTGCTCGTCCACCCGCTTCATTACCTCACCCTCGAGCTTGAGCCGGGAGGCCTCGTCGTGCAGCAGCGAGGCGTCTTTGACCACCGCAAACGCCATCGCCACCTGCCCCTTGAGCTGGTCAGCCACGCCCACCACCGCCACCTCGGCAATCTGCGGGTGGCTGGAGATGCTTTCCTCGATTTCTCGGGTGCCCAGGCGGTGCCCGGCGACGTTGATCACGTCGTCGGTGCGGCCCAGAATGAAAAAGTAGCCGTCTTCGTCGCGAATGCCCCAGTCGAAGGTGCTGTACACCATGCGGCCCGGTACGCTCGACCAATAGGTCTTCACAAAGCGGTCATCGTCGCCCCAGATCGTTTGCAGACAGCCTGGCGGCAGCGGCCCTTCAATGGCCACCACGCCCTTCTGGTTCGCACCGGTGAGCTCCTCACCGGTTTGGTCATCGAGTAGCTTGACGTTGTAGCCGTAGACCGCCTTGCCGGGCGAGCCAAACTTGCTCGATGCCCTTTCCACACCGTTACAGAGCGACAGGATGGGCCAGCCGGTTTCGGTCTGCCAATAGTTGTCGATGATGGGCTTGCCCAGTTCATCGGCGATCCACTGCGCGGTGGTCTCGTCCAGCGGCTCGCCGGCGAGAAACAGCGCCTTCAGGCTGGACAGGTCGTATTGCTTGAGGAACGCCGGGTCGTATTTCTTGAGCACGCGCACCGCCGTGGGTGCGCTGAACATCACCGAAACCTTGTACTTCTCCACCAGGCTCCACCAGATGCCGGCGTCTGGCCGAATCGGCAGGCCCTCGTACATGATGGTGGCCATGCCGGCGATCAGCGGGCCGTAGACGATGAAGCTGTGTCCCACCACCCAGCCGATGTCGCTGGTCGAGAAGTAGGTTTCACCGGGCTTGCCCATGAAGACGCGGTCCATGCTCGAGGCCAGCGCCACCGCGTAGCCACCCGTGTCGCGCTGCACGCCCTTGGGCTTGCCCGTGGTGCCGCTGGTGTAGAGCGTGTAGCTCGGGTGTGTGGAATCCACCCATTCGCAAGGTACCGCAACGTCCATCACCTCGGCGCGGGCGGTGGCGTAGTCCACGTCACGCCCCTGCACCCGCTGGAACGGCGCCAAGCCGCGGTCGACCATGATCACGCGGGCGGGCTTGTGGCTGGACAGGCGAACGGCCTCGTCCAGCAGCGGCTTGTATTCCACCACCTTGCCACCGCGCGAACCCGCGTCGGCACTGACGATGGCGATCGGCGTGGCGTCTTCGATGCGGCTGGCCAGCGCATGGCTGGCAAAGCCGCCAAACACCACCGAATGGATGGCCCCGATGCGCACACAGGCCAGCATGGCAAACGCCGCCTCGGGAATCATGGGCATGTAAATCAACACCCGATCGCCCTTCTTCACCCCCTGGGCCTGAAGAATGGCCGCCATGCGCTGCACCTCTGCATGCAGTTCGCGAAAACTGTAGATCTTCTCCACCCCGGTTTCGGTGGAGACGAAGATCAGGGCGTTTTGATCTGGCCGATCCGTCAGATGGCGATCCACCGCGTTGTGGCACAGGTTGGTCAGGCCACCTTCAAACCACCGTGCGAACGGGGGGTTGTCGTTGTTACAGACCCGCTGAAACGGCTGCTTCCAGTCGATGCGCTGCGCCTCCTCCGTCCAGAACGCGTCGCGGTCCTCGATGGAACGGCGATAGAAATCGGTATAACTCTGCTGCGGCTGAATCATGGTTGTCTCCTGCGGGTTGCGGCGGGACGCCGCGGCATCGAAGCGACGCGGGGTGGCGCGCTCAAACTGAATTCATAATTATGGATAAATGGCTTGCGACAGCCTGACGCAGCGACACCCTGGTCGATGCCGGCCGGCAACCCGCCCCACAACACGCAGCGCACGACCCGAGCCAGCGCGGCGAACACCACTTACTTGATCAGCGCGTGCAACTCTCGAAAACATGGGTGTTCCGCGCTGCGCAGCCACTCGAAAATCACCATTTCAGTAGTGACCAGCTCAGCGCCGGCACCGGCCAGCCGGTCGAACGCGGCGTCGCGGTTGCGCTCGGTGCGGGAGGTGCAGGCGTCGGTCACCACCCACACGTCCAGCTCCTGCTCCATCAGTTCGAGTGCCGTCTGCAGCAAGCACACATGAGCTTCGCAGCCCGCCACCAACAGCGTCGCGCGCGCCGGGGCTGCTGGTTCCATGGGCTTCTGAAGATGTTTGGGCAAGCTGCGCGCATTGCCAGCAGGCGCGCGCGGTGCTGGCGGTCGCAGGCAATCAGCCAAGCCATCGGCCACAGCGCTGAAATGCATCTTGGGCAAGGTTCGACGGCAGAGCGCGCGCAGCGCGGGATCGTTGCCACCCAGTTTGTCGGGATTCTGCTCGGTCCCCCACACCGGCACCTGCAGGCGAGCGGCTGCCTGCGCCAGCCGCATGGCGTTGGCCAGCGCCTGTGGCCCCTCCCAAAGCACTGGCATCAGCCGCTCCTGGTAGTCCACCAAAATCAGCTGGGAATCGCTGGCGTCGAGCAACATGCCGGGGGCCTTTCATCAAAAATTTAAGGGAAATGGCAGCGAACCACACGTTCCCTGCCTGCCAGCGCGCATTGTCGTCCACCCGTGCGGGCGCACCGGTCAGGCCGCGCCAGCTGGCACAAATTCGCATGGAATCAAGCATCTGCAAACGTTTTCTCACTTGACTTCGCGGGTCAACACCGATATGTTCCGACCCATATGAAGTTTTGGTGCTGCTCCCTGCTGCTGAGTTTGTCGGTGTCGACGCACGCTGCGCCGGATGCCCCCACGTTCAATGACATGGATGCTTTGCTGGCCGAAAAAGGTCTGGTGCAGCGGCTGGGCAGCCAATTCCAGCAGGCCACCAGCGTCGTGGGCGATGCTGCCTCCGAGCTGGTCCTCAACGCCATGGGCTTCCTGGGTGTGCCGTACAAATACGGCGGCAACAGCGCGGAAACGGGCTTTGACTGCAGCGGCTTTGTGCGCGCGGTGTTTGAAAAGTCGGTGGGCAAGGTGCTGCCGCGCCGCTCGGATCAGCAAGCCGCTGCCACACAACCGATTGAACGCGCCGAACTCAAACCCGGCGATCTGGTGTTTTTCAACACCATGCGGCGAGCGTTCAGCCACGTGGGCATTTATGTGGGGGACGGTAAGTTCATCCACTCGCCGCGTGCGGGCTCGACCGTACGGGTGGAAGACATGCGCAAGGCGTACTGGGAAACCCGCTTCAACGGTGCACGTCGCGTGCCCGTCGCTTCGAGCGAAACGTCTCAGCTGCCCAACTGAAGACGCTCGCGGGTGGAGGCCGGCCCTCTCAAAACCCGCGCAAAAAGCAAGCAATCTTCCAGCGACTCAGCTGGCCTGCAGGGCACGGTCACGAATCGCGCTCAAGGTGCTGCGGGTGGTGATGAGCTCGACATCGACCACAAGCTCGATCACCGCACCAGACGCCGCGGCGAGCGCCCGCTCCAGGGCGGGCTCGAAGCCCTCGGTGGTCTCCACCCGCTCGGCGGCATAACCGTAGGCCCGCGCCAGGGCGCAAAAATCGGGATTGACCAGACGGGAGCCGCTTTCATGCGCCGGGTACTCGCGCTCCTGATGCATGCGAATGGTTCCGAAGCTGCTGTTGTTGACCAGCAAAACGATGGTTTTCGCGCCGTGCTGGGCTGCGGTGGCCAACTCTTGGCCGTTCATGAGGAAATCCCCGTCGCCTGCGATGGTCAACACGGTGCGCCCGGTGAGGATGGACGCGGCAATGCCCGCCGGCACGCCATAGCCCATGGCCCCGTTGGTCGGGGCGAGCTGCGTCTTGTGCCCTCGTGCCAGACCGGTGTAGCGGTAAAAGCGGTGCAGCCAGCTGGCAAAGTTGCCAGCGCCATTGGTCAGCACCGCGTCGGCGGGCAGGTGGCGCTGCAGGGTGTGGATGATGGCCGGCAGGTCAATGGGACCTGGCAGCGCCAAGCCGCCATTGCTCACCGCCTGGTTGGCCACCTGGTCGGCGTGGCAGGCGGCTGCCCATTGGGTCCAGGGCAGCTCAGGCGGTGCAGAAAGCACCTCCAGACTGCGGGCGGCGGCGTTCATGGTGGCGCAGATCGCCAGCGTGGGCTGGAACACCCGGCCGAGCTCTTCTGCGCTGGCGTGAATGTGAACCAGCTTCTGCCTCGGCAGGGGTGCTTCGATCAGCGTGTAGCCACCCGTGGTGGCCTCGCCCAGGCGCGGGCCGATGGCAATCAGCAGATCGCTCTCGCGCACGCGCTGAGCCAGCGCGGGGTTGATGCCCAGGCCCACATCGCCCGCATACAGGGGATGGTGATTGTCAAAAGTGTCCTGAAAACGAAAGGTGTTGGCCACCGGGAGCTGCCAGTTTTCGGCAAACCGCTGCAGCGCTGCCGCGGCCTGGGGCGTCCAGCCGCCGCCACCAGCCAGCACCAGCGGACGGTGGGCCACCAGCAGCAGCTCGCGCAACTGGCGCAGGGCGCCGGGGTCGGCCCAGCTTTGCACGGGCTCCACCCGCGGCAGCGGCTCCGCCTGCACAACCTGCGTCAGCATGTCTTCTGGCAGCACCAGCACCACCGGCCCCGGCCTGCCGTTCATGGCGGTGGCAAACGCCCGCGCCACATATTCGGGGATGCGGCGTGCATCGTCGATCCGCTCCACCCGCTTGGCCATGCCCTTGGTGCCGGGGCCGAAAAAGGCGGTGAAATCCATTTCCTGGAATGCCTCGCGGTCGCGCGCCTCGCTGGCTACGTCGCCCACGAAAAGCACCATCGGCGTGGAGTCCTGAAACGCGGTGTGCACGCCGATGGATGCGTTGGTCGCACCCGGACCTCGGGTCACAAAACACACGCCTGGGCGCCCAGTCAGCTTGCCCTGCGCCTCGGCCATGAAGGCTGCGCCGCCCTCCTGGCGGTTGGTGATGAAATGGATGCGATCGGCATGGGCGTGAAAGCCATCGAGCACAGCCAGGTAGCTTTCGCCCGGCACACCGAAGGCGTGGGTCACGCCCTGCGCGATCAGACATTCGACCAGCAGGTGGCCAGCAATTCGATTCTTCATAACAAGGTGAAACAGGGCTCAGGCGGTGCGCCGGCCAACGCCGATGGCCGCATAAACCGAAATGAACAACACCAGCGCGGCGCCGCAGAGCGTGAGGGCATACCAGCCCCGGTCCATCAACTGACCAAACACCAGCGGCGACAGCGCGAAGCCCACATCCAGCCCGGCGTAAACCGTGCCGTAAACCCGCCCGGTGGCACCCCGGGGCGTGGCCTTCTTGATCATCATGTCGCGGCTGGGGCCGCCGATGCCAATGGCGAACCCGGTGGCCGCCAGCGCCGCCATGGTGCCGCCCGCCCCCAGCCACCCGGTGGCGCAAACGAGCAGTAACACCGCGCCGCCCGACATCGCATAGGCCACCACCCGGTCGCTGGACAGCCGCAACTGCTGCCCATAGGCAGCCAGAAAACCGCCCAGGAGCATGCCCAGCGCACCGCACAGCATGTAGGCGCTGACGGTCAGCGTGGCGGCCTCCATGCTCACGCCGTGCAGGTTTTTGAGGATGGAAGGCGCAAAGCTCTGGACCACGGCCAAGGTCATGGTGGAGAGCAGAAAGAAAGCAAAGCACCACCACACCACCGGCAGCCTGAGGTAGGCCAGCTCAGCACCCGGGGAGGCGTGAACATCGCGCGCCACCACCTCGGTGCACAACTTCTCGCGGTGCCAGAACAACAGCCCGAGCACACCGAGGTAAAGCACCGCCGCCGCCAGGTAGGCACTGCGCCAGTCGGCCAACGCCGTGATGCCAACCAGAAACGCCGGTGCCAGCGCCCAGCCCAGATTGCCGGAAAGGCCATGCGCGCTGAAGGCATGGCCCAGACGCGGGGCCGACACGCGCTGATTCAGGATGGTGAAGTCTGCCGGGTGAAACGGCGCGTTGCCCAGGCCGGCGAGCGCGGCCACCAGCATCAACCCCGAGTAGCCGGTGGCCTGAGACGCGACCAGCGCGGCCAACAGAAAACAGGCGATGGCGGCAAACAGCACCGGGCGAGCGCCCAGCCGGTCGACCACAAAGCCCGAGAGCGCCTGGCCGGTGCCGGAGATGACGAAAAAAATACTCACCAGCCAGCCCACGTCGGAGTAGCTCAGCCCGAAGTCGCGGATGAAGATGGGAAACAGCGGCGCCAGCAGCAGGTGGGAAAAATGCGAGGTGCCATGCGCCAGGCCCACCAGACCGATCACGGCTGCGTCCTGTTTCAGCGGCACCGGGTTGGCGGGCGCTGTGGCATTCAGGGTGGCGGTGGTCATAGAAGCCAGATGTTACGCGGTGGCGCGGGGCGGACAAAGCGAGCCCGAGACAGGCCGCTGGCGCACCGGGCTGGGGACACCGCGCCGCGGCGCGGTGCGCAGGCCAGCGCTGGCGCAGCGGATTGCACTGTCAATGGGATGTCACACCCCGCCAATATGCTGGCCCACATCTTGCTGAGTGTTGGGAGTCCGCCCGCACTGACAGCAACGCGAAATTCCGGAGCACACCCCATGAGCACACCCCGACGACTCTGCAAGACCGCCAAGGCATGGAACCTGCTGGCGCAACCGGCCGCCATCAGCCGGTCGGTCCACGCGTTGCTGCTGCTGGCCAACGGACAGCGCAGCGAGCAAGAGCTGTCGCTGCTGTTGGGCAACGATGTGTCAGGCCTCGCCCAGGGGTTGCTGGTGCAGGGTTATCTGCAGCCAGCCACTTTGCAGGAACTCGGTGACGACGAGAACGCCGCCACCACTCCCGCCTGGTCGACGTGCGCCGGTGCGGCACGCGCACCGGCCGCCGTCAGAGCCAGCGCTTGAGCAGGCCCATCACCCGGTCGAACAGGGGGCCATAGGGCGGGTAGAACAGGTCGCCACGCGCAAAGCGGGACTGCACCAGCACAGGCTTCTGCTGGGTGAACCGCAGGAAGCCTGCTTCCCCATGGTATGCACCCCAGCCACTTTCGCCCACACCGCCAAAGGGCAGGTTTTCGTGGGCGATGTGCATCAGCGTGTCGTTCACCGTCACGCCGCCGCTCACCGTCTGCTGCAGCAAATGATCGCGCGCAGCGGTGTCGGTCCCAAACCAGTACAGCGCCAGCGGACGGGGCCGCGCATTGATGTGGCTCACCGCATCGCTCAGCTTGTCGTACAGCAGCACTGGCAACACCGGACCAAAGATCTCTTCCTGCAGCAAACGCGAATCGTCGGGCGCACCAAACACCAGCGTGGGCGCCAGCTGGCGCGTGGCTTCGCCGCCCTGGCCCAGCGTGACCACGCGCGCACCCCGCGCCTCTACCTCGCTCACCAGGGACTGCAGGCGGGCGTGGTGCCGATCCGTGAGGACGGCGGCGTAGTCGGGATTGCCGTCAATGGTCGGGAACAGGCGCTGAACCGCGGCACCGTAGGCCTGTTCAAAGGCTGCTTCCATGCCACGCGGCAGCAGCAGGTAGTCGGGCGCGATGCAGGTCTGGCCGGCGTTGAGCAGCTTGCCGTGGGCGATCTTGAGGGCAGCGTCGGCCAGATTGACCGAGCGGTCGATCACGCAGGGCGACTTGCCGCCCAGCTCCAGCGTTGTCGGCGTGAGGTTGGCCGCGGCAGCGGCCGCCACCTTGCGACCGACCGCGGTGGAGCCGGTGAACAGCAGGTGGTCAAACGGCAGGCTGGCGAACTCGTGCGCCACATCCGCCCCACCCTGCACCACGCAGAGCTCGCTGGCCTCAAAGCTCTCGTGCAGCAGCTTGGCCAGCAGGGCCGAACTGTGCGGCGTCAGCTCGCTGGGCTTGATCATCACCCGGTTACCAGCGGCCAGCGCGGTAGCCGCAGGCCCCAGCGTGAGCTGCAGCGGATAGTTCCAGGGGCCGATCACGCCCACCACGCCCAGCGGCTGACGCTGGATGTGGGCCCGGGCCGGCTGGAGATACAGCGGCGTGCGCACGCGCTGCGGCTTGGTCCACCGGGAAAGGTGCTTCTCCAGGTCGCCCAGCAAGGCTCGCAAGACCAGAAAGTCTGCCACCTCGGTCAGCCGGGGCGAGCGGACGCCAAAGTCGGCCTGCACGGCCTGGGCCAGCGCGTCCCCGTGGGTATTGATGAGCGCGCGCATGCGCTGGAGGCGATCGCGGCGAATTGCCAGGGGCACAGAAACCTGTGCCCGACTGGCCTGAAACTGGGCATCGAACAGAGCGCGCATCGGAATGTCGCGAGGAGTTTGGGTCATGTATTCATGGTAATTTGCCGCGGCGCTCAGCAATAGACTGAACACCCCAGCGACAGGTGACACCCGTGCTGCACGCGCAAAGACTGGGCGGCCTGGCAACCCCAGAGGCCGCCAACCACGGCGGTGACCGCCAGACCCGTCCCGAACCCAACCAATTGCGCCGGATCAGGATACGGTGTCCTCCGGTGTGCGCGATTGCCCGAGCTCTTCGCCCACCGCCTTGAGCGCCACCTCGACCACCGCGCGCCGCGCCACCGGGCGCAGCCAGCGCTGACGAATCAACTTTTCGCAGCTGCGCAGCGTCATGGAATGCACTCGGCCGCCACGACTTGAGAACATGAACAGGGTGGACCGGTTGCTGGCCCAGATCAGCTCAGCCCGGATCCAAACGCCTTTGGAAAACAGGTCAACCCGCGCACCCACGCGAAGCTGCGCGATCACAGCGGGGACAGATGGCTCGGGCAAGGCGGCCGGTGACGGGCTGGCAACGGGCGGCGGGGCCGCCTCATCAGCAGGGACCGCAGCGGGGGCATCCTCCAGGCTGGGGCCCTCGGCCACCACCGCCACGGTGTCGTCAAAGCCCGCCCCGGCCTGCTCCTGAGCGGTCAGCCAGGGTTGCGCGGCAGGCACGGGGCGCGCGCCGTTGCCCACCACCCGCTTGACCGGTTCGATCAGATCGTCATCGGTCGGGGCCAGTGTTGCCGGGCCAGAATGGGCCGCGTCGTTCTGGGCGCGGGTACGGCGCAAATTCAACAACGGCTGGTGCAGCCGGATCAGGGC
>JAIFNE010000166.1 GCA_020047875.1 Hydrogenophaga sp. | reverse complement strand
AAAAAACCGGCCAGCTGGCCGGTTTTTTTTCGAGTCTGCGCGGGTGGCATCAGCAGGGAGCGGGCGCGAAAGTCGAAGCCAAACGGCTATCGGGTTGTCTCGGCTGCCCTCAGGCGACAGGATGCGCAGTGCCCAGCAACAGGGACTGTCGCACCTCAGGATTTCGGTGGCCCAGACGGCTTGATCATGGGCCAACCGTTGCGGGCCCAGCGGCTCATGCCGCCGTGCACGTAGCGCACGTTGGTCCACCCGGCTTCCGTCATGGCCTGCACCACCTTGCTGGAGCGGCTCTGCGTGTTGCAGATGATGAGCACCGGCTGCGCGGGGTCCTTGGGAATCTCGCCCACGCGCTGGTTCAGTTGCGACATGGGTAGCAATTTGGCCCCGTTGGCCACGCCGGTGGCGTGTTCGTCGGGCTCACGGATGTCAAACATCAGAACCTGCTTGCTCTCAAACAGCTGGCGGCCTTCTTCCAGACTCACGCGACGCGGGTCTTGGGCCAGGGAGGCGTCGGAGCAGGCCAGCAGCATCAGGCTGGCTGCGCTGCCCGCCAGGCCGACGCGCAACAGCCGGGCCAGGGCCCACCGGCGTGGAGGATGGATCACTGGCTGAGGGGCTCGGGAGCCGGGCGTTGTGTGTTTCATGCGATGAAGGTTATCAAGACGCGGGGTTCTGGTACTTGATGCTGCAACCGTAGGGCTGGCTGCTGGCGGTGCTCAGCGGCTTGCCAGCCAGCAGTTCGTTCAGGCCTTGGCGCACATAGTTGGTGGCTGTGGCGATGTCTGCCTCGCGGGCCGACGCCATGCTGTCGATGGCGCCGGCATACACCAGCACGCCCTGCGCGCTCACGATGTACATGTGCGGCGTGACGCGGGCGCTGTAGGCCTGGCCCACCGCGCCGTTTTCGTCCATCAGCACGGCGGTGGCGGCCGCGCCCTTGTCGGCCTTCCAGCGCGCCAACTGCGGTGGTGTCAGGTAGTCGGCGCTGTCGTTGCGGGTGGAATTGATGGTCAGCCAGGCCACGCCGTGGCCGGTGAATTCCTTTTGCAGCCGCTGCATATTGCCGTTGTAGTGCTTGCGCACAAACGGACAGCCGGGGTTGGTCCATTCCAGCACCACCGGTTTGCCGCGCAAGCCCGAGAGCTTGACCGCCTTGCCCGCGGTGTCGGTGAGGGTGAAGTCGGGCGCGGGCTGGCCGATGCTGGCGGCGTGGGCCGATGCCGCGGTGATCAGGCTGGCGGGCAGCGCGAGGGCGCCGAGGCTCAGGGTGGTGAAGTGGCGGCGGTTCAGCATTTGGCGGGCTCCGGTTTGTGGCAAAGGCGTGACGTCACGTTGGGCGGTGTTGGGGTCGGCGCGGTCACAGCCGGGCCAGCGCGGCGCGCACCTCGTCCACGCTCAGCACCTCGGAGAGCAGCTGTGGCGCGTGGCCTGTCCGGTAGATCGCGTACACCGGCACGCCGTTGCGGCCCAGGCGGGCCAGCTCGGCGGTGATGTCGGGGTCGCGCCGTGTCCAGTCGGCGCGCAGCAGCGCCACGCCTCGCGCGGCGAAGTCGCCCAGCACCGTGGCGTCGGCCAGGGTGGTGCGCTTGTTGTACTGGCAGGTCACGCACCAGGCGGCGGTGAAGTCCACGAACACCGGGCGGCCCTCTGCCAGCAGGGCGGCCTGCTTGTCGGCGCTCCATGGCTCCCAGCTCACGCCGGCCACTGCGGTGGCCACGGGCGCGGAGGCGGCGTTGGCCGCTTGCAGGCGCGTCACGTTCGGGCCGATGGCCCAGCCGAGCCAGATCAGCCCCAGCGCGGCGAAGCCGGCCAGCGCCGCGCGCCCCTTGCCGCGCAGGCCCAGCGCCCAGACCAGCAGCGCCAGCACCACCAGCAGCATGAGCAGCGCGGCCGCGCCATCGATGCCACTTTGCTGGCCCAGCACCCAGAGCAGCCAGACCACGGTGGCAAACATGGGGAAGGCCATGAACTGGCGTAAGGTGTTCATCCAGGCGCCGGGTTTCGGCAGGGCGTGCGCCACCGCGGGCCACCAGCTCGCCGCCAGATAAGGCAGCGCCATGCCCAGGCCCAGCACACCAAAGACGGCGAGCGCCTGCGCGGTGGGCAGGCCGATGGCCAGGCCGAGCGAGGCGCCCATGAAGGGCGCGGTGCAGGGCGACGCGATGGCGGTGGCGAGTACGCCGGTGAGGAAAGCGTCGGCCGTGGGGTTCTTGGCCTGCAGGCTGGCCACCGAGCTGGGCAACACGCGGCCAAACTCGAACAGGCCGGCCAGGTTCAGGCCGATCAGGGTGAACAGCACCGCCAGGGTGGCCACCACCGCCGGGCTTTGCAGCTGAAAGCCCCAGCCGATGGCCTCACCGGCCGAGCGCAGACCCAACAGCAAGCCGCCGAGCGCCAGAAAGCTCAGCACCACGCCGGCGGTGTAGGCCAGGCCGTTGGCCCGGTGGGCGCGGCGGTCGTCGGCGTGTTTCGCAAACGCCAGCACCTTGATCGCCAGCACCGGGAAAACGCAGGGCATGAGGTTGAGGATCAGGCCACCGATCAGTGCTCCGAGCAGCGCGGCCCAGAGGGTGATGGGCGGGCTGCTGCTAGCGGGTGCGCTGGCGGCGCGCGCGGCGTTTTCCTGCAGCGCGGCGATCAGGGCATCCGGCGCGGCCGCCGGCAGCGGCGCGGCCACCGGCCAGCTGCCTTGCACCGGCGCCTCCAGCCGCACGCCGGGGCTGCCCGGCCCCTCGCCGGGCGGGTCGGCCAGTGCCACCACCAGCGGCACGGCGCTGGGGCTCTCGCTGCGGTGCGGCGAGAGTGGCACGCTGGCGTTCCAGCGCTCGCCGTCCCAAGCCTGCGTCCAAGGCGAACCCGGCTCGATCAGGCCGGGTGCTTCGGGGAAGAATTCGAGTGGCTGGCCACGCCAGGCGGCGGGCAGACCGGCAAGGGACACCTGAAGTTGCTGCGCCTGAGGTTGCAGGGTGCTGGCGCCGGCCGGCTGATCGACCGGCGCGGCGGCCAGGCTGGCCTCGAACGCCCGGCCGTGCACCGCAGTGGAGCCCTGCACCGGCAGGCGCAGCGTGAAGTTGCCTTCTTCGGGAATGCATTCCTTGCGGCAGACCAGCCAGGCGGCGTAGAGCTTGACTTCGATCTCTTTGCCGGTGAACGAGGGGTCGACCGTGATCGGCACCGGCAGCAGCACCGTGCCGTCGTAGCCGTAGTTGGCCAGGGTGCCGAGCGGGAACTTGCGCGGCGTGGGCCAGCCGATGGGGCCCGCGCTGATGCCGGGTGGCAGCGTCCACTGCAGCTCGGTGGGCAGCCCAGAGTCACCCGAATTTTTCCAGTAGGTGTGCCAGTCGGGCGCATGGGTGATCTGCAGACCCAGCCAGACCGGCTTGCCCGGGCCGGCGCCCTCGGGTGCGTGCGCCAGCAACTCGGCGCGCGCCTGCTCGCTTTGCACCACGGTGGTGTCGGTCAGGCGGGAAACCAGGCTTTGCGCGGTGGCGAACAGCGGCGCGAACAGCAGCAGCGCGACCATCCAGCGCAGGCTGCGGGCAACACGCAAGGGCAGTGAGAGAGCGAAGGGCATTGGCAACCAGGGCAAAACAGGCGCCAGGGGTGCGGCGCGGGCAGGTGAGAGCGCGGTGTGGCACCCAAGTTCCGGGCGCGGGGTACCACCCCCAGAATATAAGGCGACGCTGTTGTTTCAGCGGTGGCAAGGCTGTGCAGGCGCGAACCAGCGGGCCCTTGGGCAGGCGGGCGGCGCCGTAAACTGGCTGCCATGACGCACAAGACCCCTTTCTGGTCCGACCTGACCACCGCCGATTTCGCCACGCTGGACACCGCGCGCGCCATCGCCGTGCTGCCGGTGGCCGCCACCGAGCAGCACGGGCCACACCTGCCGCTGTCGGTGGACGCTGACATCGTCAACGGCGTGATTGCTGCGGCGCTGCCGCACATCGCCCCTGGCCTGCCGGCCCTCTTTCTGCCCACGCAGGCGGTGGGCTTCAGCCCGGAACACACGCGCTTTGCCGGCACGCTGACCCTGAAAGCCGAGACGCTCATGCGCGTCTGGACCGACATCGGTGAGTGCGTGGCCGCCAGCGGCGTGAACAAACTGGTGCTGTTCAACGCCCACGGCGGGCAGGTGGGCGCGATGGATCTGGTGGCGCGCGACCTGCGCGCGCGGCTGGGCATGCTGGTCTACAGCGTCAGCTGGTTCAACCTGCCGCTGCTCGATGCGCAGCAGAACGATGTGAACGCGCGATTCAGCGCCGAGGAGCACCGCTTCGGCATTCACGCGGGCGAGGTGGAGACATCCATGATGCTGGCGCTCAAACCCGAGCTGGTGCGCATGGACCAGGCCAGCTATTTCCGCTCGGCTTCACAGGCCCGCGCCGCCGATTACCCCATTCTGGGCAACGGCAAAAGCGCCAAGCTGGGCTGGCAGATGCAGGACTACAACGCCGAGGGCGCGGTGGGCAATGCCGGCGCGGCCACCGCCGACAACGGTCGCCTGCTGATCGACGCCGCAGGCCGCTCGCTCGCCGCCTTGCTGGCCGAGATCGACCGCCTGCCGGCGGACACGCTGAGCAACCACATCGCGTTCAAGCGTAGGTGATCCAGTCCCGGTGCTCGGGCGCATCCAGGTGCGCCAGGGTGTTGAACGTCATCAGCCGGTGGCGCTTGGCGCTGAATTCGAACTCGGTCACTGCGCTGTTGCGAATGCGCATGTTCAGCTCGATGGTGCGCTCCGGGCTCAGCCCCAGAACCTGTCCCACCGCGGTGCTGATCGGGCCGCCGCTGGAGACCAGCAACACCGGCTGTCCCAGGTGTTCGCGGCGAACGTGGTCGAGCGCGTCGGTGATGCCGCGCACGAAGTCCACATAGCTCGGCATGCCTTCTGGGCTCACCGTGCCCGCCATCCACTGCGCCAGGCCGTCGCGCAGCAGCCGGAAATAGCGCCGGTAGTGCTCGGGCGTGTCGGGCTTGGGCAGCGGCGCGGCGTGCACCGTGCGAATCACCGCCAGGCTGTCGTATTCGTTGAGGCCGGGCAACACCAGCGGCGCCAGCGTCTGCCCAGCGCCTGCTGCAATGCCTTCCCAGGTCTGGGTGTGGCGGCGCAGCGAGCCGGTGATGACCGCTGAAAACCGCAGACCGCGCTCAGCCCAGTAGCGGCCCAGGCGCTCGCTCTGGCGCTGGCCCAGGTCACTCAGCTGGTCGTAGTCGGCGGCGCCAAACGAAGCCTGGCCGTGGCGCACGAGGTAAAGCATTCCCATGCGGCAATTTTGGTGCGCGGCTGCGGGTGCACTTTGTCCCCGCCGTGACTGCATCGGCGGGCCTGGGCGCGCCGCTGGATGAATGCCCGGACCCGCCCGCGCTTCTCAGTGGATGGGCTGGGTCAGGCTGTGTTGCAATCGTCCCCCTGCCTATGTTGTTTGCCACGCATGTCGACTGACCTACAGACCATCCTGCTGATCCGGCTTGCGCTGGGCGCCATGGCGGCCTATTCGCTGTGGGCGCTGTCACGTCGCCACCCCTCGGTCCCCGGCCCAGGCTGGTGGGCCGCCTCGGTCGCCTGCTCGGCGATACCGGTCACCGCGCTCTGGCTGCACCTGCCGGTGGGCGTGCCGGGCCTGCTGACCAATCTGCTGACCACGCTCGGCGCTGTCCTGGCCTGGCTTGGCCTGCGCCGCCACCTCGGCTTGCGCCTGCCGCTGCGAGAGGCGTTCTGGGTTTGCCTGGCCTACGGCGCGATCAATGGGGTGCTGTTTTTCGGCTGGCCCTCGGCTGGCCCGAGGCTGCTGCTGCTGTTTGTTGCGCTGGTGTTCATTGCGGCGCAAACGCTGCAGGACATTCACCGGCAGGGGCCGAAGCGCCATCAGCGCGAACTGCGGCTGCTCAGCGGTTACACGGTGCTGGAGGTCGGGGCCTTGTTTGCGGCCGGCGTCTACCTGGCCTTCTTTGTGGAGGCGCTGGACCCGGCATCGGTGGAGCGCCTGTTGCCGCTGATCCTGGCCATCTTCCTGATCACGGTGCTCGCCCGCACCCTGATTTACACCACGCTGGTGACCGAACGCCTGCAGCGCGAGGGCAACCGCAGCCGCCTGGCGCTGGTGCAACAGGGTGCCGATTCCCGGGCGCTGATCGAACACCTGAGCGCGGGGGTCATCGTGTTTCGTCCAGACCAGACCTTGGTCCGGATCAACAGCGCCGCGCGCCGCTTTCTGGGTTGGAGCCAAGGCGGAGCCAATCCGGCCCTACCCGAGCCGCTGGGGCCGGCCTGGCGGCTGCTGCGCGAAGACGGGAGCACCATGCGCCGGCACGAAATGCCGTTCGAGCGGGTGCTCGCCACCGGCCAAACGGTCACCAACGTCATCATGGGCATGCCGATTGCAGACGGTCGCGAGACCCGCTGGGCGCTGTGCACCGCCTACCCGGAAAACGATGCCGTGGGTGGCCTGCGCCATGTGGTGCTGACCTTCGTCGACATTTCCTCGCTGCGCCAGGCGCAGACCGAACAGCGCCAGTTGCAGATACAGCTGGCACAGTCGCAAAAAATGGAGGCGCTGGGCACGCTGGCCGGCGGTGTGGCCCACGATTTCAACAACATCCTTGCAGCCATCCTGGGCAACGCCGAACTGGCCCGGCAAGACCTCTCGCCCACCCACCCGGCCCGCGAAAGCCTGCACGAAATCAGCACCGCGGCGCGGCGCGGGCGTGAGCTGGTGCGCCAGATTCTGGCCTTCAGCCGACAGCAGCCCATGAAGTGCGTGCCGGTCAACGTGGCGGCGGTGCTCAACGAGTCCTGCAAGCTGCTGCGCGCGGCCATGCCACCCCAGGTGGAGCTGGTCTGCCCGACCGACCTGCCGTCCCATTTCATTTCGGCCGATGCGACCCAACTGGGCCGGGTGCTGCTCAACCTGGGCACCAACGCGATCCACGCCTTGGCGGCGGGCAGCGGGCGCGTCGAGTTCTGGCTTGAGGCGCTGCCAGCGGGCGACCGCCGCATTCCGGCCGGGCTGGTGACTGAAGGCGACCACGGCGCGGTGTGCATTGCGGTACAAGACAACGGCTGCGGCATGGACGACGCCACCCGTGAACGCATTTTCGAGCCGTTTTTCACCACGCGGCCGGTGGGCTCGGGCACCGGGCTGGGGCTGGCGGTGGTGCTCGGTATCGTGCAGACGCTGGGCGGCCTGATCGATCTGAAAACCCGGCCGGGTGAGGGTGCCACCTTCACCCTGTGGTTCCCCGCGGTGGCCTCGGGCGCGCTGGCCACGGCGCCCGCTTTTGAGGCCAAGGATGCGGCGGATGCGCCGCTTTCGACGCGCGGCGTCCACACTGCAATCACCCAAAGCGCCACCCAGCCTTCGACTGAGGGCACAATCACCGCCACCCCACCGCAACGGCAGCCACCCACACTGCCTCATGCCCACTCTGCGGAGCCGCCCCACATGGCCGATCTTGTTGATTCCCCAGCCCCACACGTTCTGTACCTCGATGACGACGACACCCTGGTGTTCCTGGTGCGCCGCCTGCTGGAGCGCCGCGGGTACCGCGTCACCGGCATGTTGAGCCAGGACGAAGCGATCCAGGCGGTGCGCGACAACCCGAGCGGTTTCGACCTGCTGCTGACCGACTACAACATGCCCGGCATGTCCGGTCTCGACGTGGCCAGGGCGGTGCTGGCCATCAACCCCGCGCTGCCCGTGGCCGTGGCCTCGGGTTACATCACCGACGA
>JAIFNE010000044.1 GCA_020047875.1 Hydrogenophaga sp. | reverse complement strand
AGCTGACGGCGGAGGATTTGGTGCCGGTGAATGCTTTGTTGGCGCGCTGAGCCTCACTGATCAGCGGGTGCTGGCTTCGATCTCGGCCAACACCGCAGGCTCGGGCATGGGTAAATCGCCAGCTCTCACCGCAAGCAAGTACTGACGCCGCATGCGCACCTGCAATTCACCCTTGTTTTTTTTTAGCAAGGGAACACCGAGCAAGCGGATGCTGGCGAAACAAAATGACGAATGGAAGTTACGCTTGTTCACCACAGCGCGGATGTGAGCGATAGCCTGCATACGCCAGGTCTCTGACGTGACATACGCCTGCAGCAGCGCGCCCCGCTCCTGCTCCAGATCCGGGTCGGTATAGGCGCCATACACCAGCGTCTGCCGCAGGAAAGCCACTGGCTGCTGCGCTACAGCCTCCATAAAACGCTCTCTGGAGTACAGCCCTTCACTCGGTACACCGGCTGCGAACAAGGTGCGGGAAAAACCGCGCTCTCCCCGGCGCACAGTGAGGTACTTGTTACTGGTCGAGACATAGCTATTCCAGTAGTTGACAAATACCGCCGAGGTCAGCACGGCGCGCTTGATCAGAAAGAAGTACGACAGAAAAATGCCAGCGTGCTCGGCGTCGGTCCCGGGCAGATCCACATGCCGCAATGCGCCCAGAAAGCCAGCGCTGGAGGCCTCCATCGACGCCAGCATCGTCTCTTTCCGATCGAGAGGGAACCAGACGCTGTCATTGAGGATGATCAAACTGTCTGGCGACACAGACCAGTGCCACAGTAGACGTATTCCGTCGCGATAACCGCCAAAGTCGTAGCCGAAGTTCGGGCGCTCAACGAAGCGCCAGACCCAGCGGCCCAGCGACGCTTCGTCGACCGCAGAGACCGGCGAATTGGCGACCAGCACCACCGAATAGCCGCGCTCGCTGAGGTGGCGGCAAGTGGCCACCGCAGAGGCAGACATGCCGCGCGGCTGGTACACCAGAAAAATCGCCACCTTGGGGCCCAACGCCGCAGTGCCATTCATGACGCGAAAGCCGTTCGGAAACTGGCTGTCAAGCCGGCGCTGGCGGCCCGGGCCGATCAGTCGCTCGGGAATGGCCTGGAGTTGCTGGCGTGCTGTATCCAGTTCGCGGCGGATCTTCCAGGCCGGGATCATGTGGAAGGCACCGAGGTCAGCACCGGATCGAAGCGGGACTCGGCGGGCAGACGCCAGCTGGCCAGCAGCAGCGGCAAGACAGAGGCAAACAGATGGCGCTCGGTGGTCACCCAGAAGGGCCCGTTGATGAAGCTGTCGACGAACAGGATGGCCAGAAACGCCACCAGCAGGTTGCGATAGCGCGTGGCCAGGTCGAATGCCGCCCTAAAAGATCGCAGGAGCAGCAGCACATAGCCAACCAGCCCGAGCACGCCGAAGTCGACCGCCAGCAGAAGAAACTGGTTATGCGGATGCACGCAGGCGACCGCACACACCGCCGCGTCGGCGTAAACCTGTTCGGACAACACGCGGTAGCCCGCCGTGCCGTGCCCCCAAAGTGGACTGGTCATGAACATCTCCAGTGCGTTTCTCCACATGTCCAGCCTGTAACCGGTGGAGGTGGTAAACACGCCGGCATTCGTGTACTGGGAGAACTCGGCAAACAGGGCGGTCACACGCTCGCGCAGCAAGGGTGACGAGAGCAACAACAAGACCGTGGCTAACGCTACCGCGATCAGCACACGCCAGCGCCATGCCGCTGGCGCTGCCACAGCCGCGAGCGCGCAGAACATGGTCAGCAAAACCAGCTGCCCCGTACGCCCTGCCAGCAGGTGGGTGATGCTGAAGACGGTGAACGCTGCGATCAGCACCCAGGCCCAACGGATGGATCTTTCCCGCGCATCAATGGCGATCGCCAACGCCAGCGCCGTGAAGAACGACATGGCCAGACCCTGCGCAATGTAGTCGTTGAACACGTGGTGCGTGAGGCCCATTCCCTGGTTGTGGGAATCGGACCAGGGCACTTGGAACCAGATATTGGCGTAGGTACTCACCACTGTGACCATCGAGCCGATCGCAAACGCCAGCAGACCGCGGCGTTGCCACCGGGGATCGTGAAACAGCGTGAGCAGCATGAGCATGAGCGGCAGCTTGCTGTACACATACAGGTGGTGGTTGATGTAGGCCTTGGGCGCATCGGAGTAGGTGATGCCGATCAGGACCAAGGCGCTCAGCAGCAGGACCGGCAGCGTGAGCGGGTGGTGGCGGACTACATCGAACTTCCATCGCCACCGCCCCGAGAGGAACCAGCCGATCAGGATCAGCAGGATGCCGATGTTGACCAGTGCAATCGAGGTGGGAACACCAAGCAGTAACAACACGGCCCCACCCTTGGCGGTGTTGTCCATTGCAGAGCAGAAGCGCGTTTGAACGCCAGAAATTTCAATCACCTGCAAAGGCCTTTTGTAATGGCTTGAGCCAGAATTCAGGCCGCTTGAGCACGTCCACAAAGGCGGCAGCCGCATGACCAGCTCCAAAAGTGGTGTCGGTCTGAAAATGTCTGCCCCAACTGTCCTGGAGGAAGCGGTCAATCTGGCCATGATCCATGGCAGAACAGACGTTGATGGACGCACTGCTGGCGCGACGGTTCTGCCTTGTGCCCACGTCCAGGCTGGGCACGCCGAGGAACGGCGCCTCTCGGACGCCCGCGCTGCTGTTGCCGACCATCACCGAGGCGTTTTTCATGAGTTCGGAGAAGTAGTTGAACCGCATCGAAGGAATCTGGCGGAAACGGTCCATGGGCAGCTTTCCCAGTACGGCAAAGATGTCTTCTGTGCCCGGATCGTTGTTGGGTGCGATCACCACGAAGTTGCGGCCGCTGGCTTCCAGTCGCTCGAACAGCGCCTGCGCCTGCGCACCGATGGTGCTGGCCTCCGAGGTCACGGGGTGGAATATGACGATGCCATAGTCGTCAAACGGGATCGCGTAGCGCTCCTTCACTTGCGCCAGCGTCACGCCAGAGGGTCTTGCGTGGGTATCGAGTTCGGGCGAGCCGATGTTGTAAACATTTTCGGGCGACTCACCCAGCGCGAGCACGCGTTGCTTCGCACCTTCTGAACTCACGAAGTGGGCAGCACAGAGTTTGGTGTTGCAGTGGCGAATGCTCTCGTCGATGGTGCCCGAGACTTCGCCGCCCTCGATGTGCGCCGAAGGGATGTACTTCATGGCACAGACGATGGACGCGGCCAGAGCCTCCACCCGGTCACCATGGATCACCACCAGGTCGGGCCGGTGCTCATGCACAAAATCGGAAAAGCCCAGGATGGTTTTGGAGAGGATGAAATCTTGCGCATCGCCCTCGCGCTGGTTCACGAACTCGAAGAACTCGGCGCCAGGAAAACGCTTCACTTCCAGCCGGGTTTCGCCGTAGCGCCGCATCATGTGCATACCGGTGATGAAGAAGCCCACCGCAAATCCGGCCTGCTGCGCAGCCTGCGCAAGCGGCTCCAGTTTGCCGAAGTCGGCCCGGGTTCCGGTGACAAAGAGCAGTCTCTTAGCGCTCATGCGAATCAGCTGTTGGCCATTGGCTGCGCACCGGCCAGATCGCTCCAGAGCAACTGCTGGTTGCGTTTGACAGCACGCGTGAGCTTCGCGCCCACCAGGCGGTCGAAGTGCTGCACCGAAATCTCTCCAGAACCGGGGCGGCGTGCCCAGATGTCGCTGGGTGTTACCACGTGGCCGGCGGGTAGGTCGCGGTCAGCCACCATGGATCCGCGCGCGAAGCGGTACACATCTTCCTCCGGCGCGGTGCGCACCTTGGGGTTGTGCAGCGCAGTGTGGATTTCGCGCGAGCGATCGATCAGGAACTTGAGTTCGGCCGGGTCCATGGAGCACGAAATGTCTGGACCCTTGCGGTAGCGCGTGTCGGTGAAGTGGCGCTCCAGAATGCAGGCGCCGAGCGCGACGGCGGACAGCGCCATTTCGGGGCCGATGCTGTGGTCGGAAAAGCCGATGACGGCACGCGGAAAGGCGCTCTTCAGTTCGGTGATGCCCTGCAGGCTCACGATTTCGGGCGGCGAGGGGTAGAGGTTGGTGCACTCCAGCAACGCGTAGTCAACGCCCGAGTCGTCCAGCGCCTTGACCGATGGCCGCATGCCGTCGATGGTCTGCATGCCGGTGCTCATGATGATGGGCTTGCCGAAGCTGGCGATGTGCCGGATCAGCGGCACGTGGTTGCACTCGCCCGAGCCGATTTTGAAGGCAGACACACCGATGTCGTTGAGGAAGTCGGCCGCGGCGCGCGAGAACGGTGTGGAGATGTAGATCATGCCGAGCGACTCGGCGTAGGTCTTGAGCTGGATCTCGTCGTCCTTGGACAGCGCGCATTCCTCCATCACATCCCAGATGGATTTGTCGGCGTTGGGCGGGAAGATGTGTTTGGCCTCGTCGGTCATTTCGTCGTCGACGAAATGCGTTTGGTGCTTCACCATCTCGCAGCCGGCGCGGTGCGCGGCCAGCACCATGCCTTTGGCCACGTCCAGACTGCCGCCGTGGTTGATGCCGATTTCCGCCACGACCAGCGGGGGGTGATTCGGGGAGATGTCGCGGTGAGCGATTTTCATGAAGGCCTTTTGCCAAGTAGCGGCGGAAATTTACAGGGAGTCGGCGTAGAACGCCTGGATTTTGGATCGCATGAAGCCGAGCGTCTTCTCGCTCCAGATCAGCTTGCGGGACTTCTCGTCAACGATCACGTCGCCTTCTTTGAGCGAAAGCAGTTTTTCGGGCTTGATCATCAAGCCGTTGAGCGTGACGGCCACCAAGCCTTTGCGCCGTTTTTTTACCCACGGGAGACGGGCTTTGACGTAGAGCCAGAAGCCCCAATAGAACATGAATTCGCCCGGGAATTTGACCGCGAACGAGTTGGGGATGCGCACCATGTGTTCCTGCGCCACCCAGCTGATAAAACGTTCATCAGCCGCCATGGGGCGGAACTCAAGGCGCGTGTTTTGCTTCAACAGCGCCTTGAAGCGCTCGGCGATGAAGTGGCATTCAGCCGGGTGATAAATAACGAAGGACGAGTTACCGCGCGCGTAGCGGCGGCGGTTGGTCCACCGATAGAGCATGCGGCCGATCCAACCAAACGGAATGATCGCGCTTTGCAGGATAGCCACGGTCTGGCGATCCTGCATCAGGTTCAGCCCGGCACTCAAGTCGCCAAGCACGATGGTGTCAAGATCGACATAGATCGCGGGCAGGTCGGTGGGCACGATGCCGAGCTCGAACATCACAAGCTTGGCCTGACAGCCCGAAGTCTTGAGTCTGTCTTGCAGCCAGTATTCGGGAAACCGCACCAGCTCAATGCGATCCGCCAGGTCGGGCCGTTCACGGTCAGAGATGAGGATGAACCGTGGCGGCGAAGCGGTCTTGCTGGCAATGCTGTGCGCCAGGTTGTTGATCAGCGTGGTGGAGTATTTCGTGCCCCAGCAGATCATCACGCATTGCCAGGTGGGTGCTGCTTGCTGCTGGAAGTGGTCGGCCTTTGTGTCAATCACCATGCGCAGCCTCCAGCGCGGCTTCGCAGCGTTCGAAGTCGTCCAGCGAGTCGATGTCCTGGCTGCGCTCTGCCGGCATTTCCACCATGCCGATGTGCTCAGACACAAAGCTGCCGCTGGCCACAAAGCGTTCTGCGCTCAGCACGTACAACGCACCATTGGGGCGCACCACAGGAGGCAGACTCTGGCGGTTGGCGAAACAATGGGCAGGGTCCGACAACGGCTGGAAGCGATTGCCCTGCAGCGTGCCCCACTTCAACACACCACGGTCGGCGCTGGTGACCGACATGACAAGTTCGAAAAGTCCGCCAGCAAACACGGCCAGCGCGCTTTCGATGTCAATGCGCCGGCGCAGCGGCGAAGTGGCCTGCAACAGCACCACCGTTCCGCGGCAACCAGCGGCACGCAGCGCGTGCTGCAACACCGGCGCCATGGGCACGGCATCCCCCGCGAGCTCGGGTGGCCGCTCCACCAGCGTTACCTGCGCAGGCAAATCAGCCGTGAGCACTTCGGGCATGTCGGTCGTGATCACCACCCGCTGAGCCCCAGCCTGCAGCGCCTGGTCTACCGCATGCCGATACAACGGCTTACCCGCCAGCAAACGGATGTTTTTGAAGGGCAGGCCCTTGGATCCGGCGCGCAGTGGAATCACTGCGGTCCAGGCCGGCGTGGGAAGGGGCATCGGTGGTATTCCTGTGTGGGAGGCTGGCGGTGCGAAGCAAGCGCAGCCGGGGCCATAACTATACTGAAACGCTTTCGCTCTAAGCTCTCTGGAGCAACGCTCTGGCACCGCGGCCCGACCCGCACCGTTTCCACCGATGGAATCCCCTTCTTCTTACTCACCCAGGGCATCACGCCCTTTCCCGCCGAGTTGGCGGCTGTCCATGCTCATTGGCATGTACGAAATGCTGTGGCACCTGCTGCTGCCGGTGTTTCTGCTGTTTCTGTGGAAACGTGGTCAACGTGAACCCCTGTATCGGGCGCACTGGGGCGAGCGTTTCGGCGCTGCACCCAGCGGGCTGGATCGCCCGCTGTGGGTGCATTCGGCCTCCATGGGTGAGATGCGCGGCGCGGCTCCCCTGGTGCGGGCTCTGCTGGCGGCCGGATACCCCGTTTTCATCACCACCCTCACCCCGGCTGGCCGCACCGCCGCCCACACGCTGTTTGCGCAAGCCATTACGGAGCAGCGCCTGCGGGTGAGCTACGTGCCGCTGGAGTTGGGTTGGGCGGTGCGCCGCCTGATCCGTCAGGTGCGTCCACGCGCGGCGATCATGACCGAGATCGATACCTGGCCGGTGCTACTCGCCACCATCCGCCGTCAGGGTGTGCCGCTGGCCATGGCCAACGCCCAGTACCCGAAGAAAAGCATCGTGCGCGACCGCAAGTGGGGTGGCTTTCGCGCCAGCATTTTTAAGGCCTACGAGCTGGTGCTGTGCAAGTCCGAAACACACGCCCAGCGGTTTCGGGACGTGGGTTGTGAGCGCGTGGTGATTGCGGGCGAGACCCGCTTCGACCTTCCGGTATCGGCACAGCAGATCGTTGCCGCGCAGACTCTGCTCGCTCCCTGGCAGCTCGCCACAGCCTGCGGCGGACAGCGGCCAGTGCTGTGTTTCGCGAGTGCCATCGTGGGTGAAGACGAGCAATTCATCGACGCCATCCAGCAGGTGCAAAAAGGCCTGAAGGCAGCGGGCTTGCCGCCACCGCTGGTGGTCTACGTGCCACGCAGCCCGCAGCGGTTTGACGCAGTGGTGCATTTGATGGAGGCCGCTGGTCTGCGCGTGGCCCGGCGCAGCAGCATGCTCAACGCCTCGCTGCAGCCCACCCCCGATGCG
The DNA here is from genome assembly GCA_020047875.1 of Hydrogenophaga sp. Taxonomy (GTDB): domain Bacteria; phylum Pseudomonadota; class Gammaproteobacteria; order Burkholderiales; family Burkholderiaceae_C; genus Hydrogenophaga. The sequence goes on along the minus strand of JAIFNE010000044.1, from coordinate 394 downwards.
CCCGATATAGCCACGGTCGACGTGCTCATGGGCGACTCGCTCGGCGAAATGTATTTCTACCTCGCGCTGTCACAGGTGGTGGTGGTCGGTGCATCGTTCGTGCCCATGGGTGCGCACAACGTGATCGAACCCATGGCGCTTCGCAAACCCGTGATGGTGGGGCCGAGCATCTGGGGCATCGAGTACCCCGGCGTGGAGGCGCTGGCCGCGGGTGTGCTGCAGCAACACGCTGATGCAGACAGTCTGACAAAGGCGCTCCTGCAACTGCTCACCTCACCTGCCGACTACGCGCGCGCCATCGCGGGCGCCGAGGCGTTTTACGCCGAGCACGGCGGCGCAACCGACAAGCACATGGCCGCCCTGTTGCCCTGGCTGGAGGAGCGCGCCGCGTGAC
>JAIFNE010000105.1 GCA_020047875.1 Hydrogenophaga sp. | reverse complement strand
GGCTTCAAAAATGCGCTGCACCGCGCTCGCGTTACCGGCGTCGGCTGCCAGTCCGTATACCGTTTCGGTGGGCATGGCCACCAGCGCACCCGCGGCCAGGCTCGCCGCAGCGGTGGCGATGGCGCCCGGCTCGCTGGCGTTCAGCGTCAAGGGCATGACCAATTGCCTCTCGGCCTCAGCCCAGCGCCGGTAGGCCAAGCAAGGCGAGCACCTTGGCCGCCGTCTCGCGCCTGCTGCCCGTGATGTTCAGATGGCCCATCTTGCGGCCGGGGCGGGCGCTGAGCTTGCCGTACAGGTGGAGATGGGTGCCGGGCAAGGCCAGCACCTGCGCCCACGGCGGCGACACCGGCTGCTCGTTGCGCTGCGCGCGCACCGCATTGGGCTCAAACCAGAGCTCGCCCAGCAGGTTGAGCATGATGGCCGGGCTGTGCTGGCGCGGCTCGGGCAGCGGCAGACCTGCCAGCGCCCGCACCTGGGCCTCAAATTGCGACAGGTCGCAGGCGTCCTGCGTGTAGTGGCCGCTGTTGTGCGGGCGCGGCGCCATTTCGTTGACGATCAGTTCGTCTTCGCCGGCGGCGTTTTTCACCATGAAATACTCCACGCAGAGCACCCCGACGTACTTCAGCGCGTCGGCAATGGCCAGCGTGCTGGCGCGGGCGCGCTCGGCCAGCGCGGTCGGCACCGAGCCCGCGTAGGCCTCGGTCAGCATCAGAATGCCGTCGCGGTGGGTGTTGGCCTGCACCGGGAAGCTCACCCGCTGGCCGTCCGCGCCGCGCGCGACGATCACCGAGCATTCCGCCAGCAGGGGCAGCCGCTTTTCCAGCACACAGACCACCTGCCCCAGCTCGGCCCAGGCCTGCGCCAGCGCCTCGCGCGTGGCCACCCGAAGCTGGCCCTTGCCGTCGTAGCCGAGCCGCGCGGTCTTGAGGATGCCGGGCAGCAGGTCGTCGGGCACAGCGGCCAGGGCGGCTGCGCTGTCCACCACCGCGTAAGGCGCGGGCGACACGCCGCTGACCGACGCGCACCGCACAAAATGCGCCTTCTCTTTCACCCGGTCCTGCGCCACCGCCACGCACACCGCCGAGGGCGCCACCGGGCGGTGTGCGCCCAGGGTGACCAGCGCGGGCGCCGGCACGTTTTCGAATTCGGTGGTGATGGCCTCGCAGCGCTGCATCAGCTGGGCCAGGCCCTGCTCGTCATCAAACGCGGTCTGAATGTGAAAGTGGCTGATCAGCCCGGCCGGACTGGCGGGGTCTGGGTCGAGCACGGCGGTGAAGTAGCCCATGGCCTGCGCCGCCTGCACAAACATGCGGCCCAGCTGGCCGCCGCCCATCACACCCAGCGTCATTTGCTGACCGGTGGCCGAGGTGCTGCCAGGAAGAATGGGTTTCAGGCTCATGACAACTTCACAAAAACAGGGCGAAGGCCGCAGCGCCGCAGCGCCGACCGGGCAAGAACAGACCGCAGGCGGATCATGGCGCGGGCAGCACCATGGCGCGCGCCGCTTCGGTCTGCGCGGCGCGGAACGCCTGCAGCTTCTCGCGCAGCGCGGCGTCGTGGCGGGCCAGCATGGCCACCGCGAACAGCGCTGCATTGGCCGCGCCCGCCTGGCCAATGGCAAAGGTGGCCACCGGCACGCCCTTGGGCATTTGCACGATGCTGTGCAGCGAATCCACGCCGCTCAGGTGCTTGCTCGCCACCGGCACGCCCAGCACCGGCACCACCGTCTTGGCCGCCAGCATGCCGGGCAGGTGCGCTGCGCCGCCAGCGCCCGCAATGATGGCCTGCAGCCCGCGGTCGGCCGCTGCTTCGGCGTACGCAAACATGTCGTCTGGCATGCGGTGCGCCGAGACCACGCGGGCCTCGTGCGGCACGCCAAAGTCTTGCAGGATCTGCACCGCGTGATGCATGGTGTCCCAGTCGCTGCTGGAGCCCATGACCACGCCCACTTGAATCGGATTCATTGAAAGACCTTGTGCCGGGCGCTTGCGGGCCGGCCGGGGATGCCACGCCAGGCGCGCGGGCCCGGCTCCGGTAAAGTGGCGATTTTACGTTTCGCGCTCGCGCCGTCCCCCATTGCCATGATCAACGTCACCATCGCCAATTTTGAAACCGAGGTCATCGAAGCCTCGATGCAGACCCATGTGCTGGTTGATTTCTGGGCCCCGTGGTGCGGCCCGTGCAAGGTGATCGGGCCGATACTGGAGAAGCTGGAGACCGAATATGCCGGCCGCTTCAAGCTGGTGAAAATTGATTCCGACCAGGAACAGCAGCTCGCGCAGGCGTTCGGCGTGCGCAGCATCCCCACCTGCGTGTTGCTCAAAGACGGCCAGCCGGTTGACGGCTTCATGGGCGCGCTGCCCGAAGGCCAGATCAAGGCCTTCCTCGACAAGCACCTGCCTGCGGCCGAAGAACTGGCGGCAGCCGAAGACGAAGCCGATGCCCTGGACGCGCTGGCCGCGGGCGACACCGAGGGTGCGCTGGAGAAACTGCGGCAGGCCATTGCCACCGACCCCGCAAATGAAGACGCGCGGTTCGATCTCGTGAAGCTGCTGCTGCAACTCGACCGCGACGACGACGCCAAGGTGGCGTTTGCGCCGGTGATCGCCAAGGCGGCCGGTGTGCGCCGGCTCGACTCGCTGCAGCGCTGGATGGCCGCGCGCGACGCGCAGCTGGGCGTGACCGATGCGGCGGGGCTGCAGGCCAAGATCGCCGCGAACAAGCGAGATTTCGACGCCCGTTTCGCGCTGGCCCAGCAACACGTGGCGCACAACCGCTGGCTTGAGGCGATGGACGAGTTGCTGGAAATCCTGATGCGCGACAAGACCTGGAACGACGATCTGGCGCGAAAAACCTTCATCGCCATCCTCGACGTGATCGAGCCCGTGAAGCCCAAGGTGGCCGCGGGCCAGGTGCCACCGGAAGACCCGACGGTGGCCACCTACCGCCGGCGGCTCTCCAGCGTGGTGCTGAGCTGAACTGAACTGATCGAGCGTCTATCAGCCCACCAGCCGGGTCAACGCTTCCTGGTATTTGGCGGCGGTTTTTTCGATCACGTCCTTCGGCAGCCGCGGCGCGGGCGGTGATTTGTCCCACGGCTTGCCGTTGATGCGCACCGCCTCCAGCCAGTCGCGCAGAAACTGCTTGTCGTAGCTCGGCGGGTTCTGGCCCACCACATAGCTCTCCAGCGGCCAGTAGCGTGAGCTGTCTGGGGTGAGCACCTCGTCCATCAGCACCACCCGGCCATTGGGGTCCAGGCCGAATTCGAACTTGGTGTCGGCAATGATGATGCCCTTGTCCAGCGCCATCGCCGCGGCGGCCTGGTAGAGCCGCAAGGCGTATTCGCGGATCTGTGCCGCCACCTCAGGCCCGACCATGGCCACCGTTTGCTCGTAGGTGATGTTTTCGTCGTGCTCGCCCATCTCGGCCTTGGCGGCCGGCGTGTAAATGGGCTCAGGCAGTTTGGACGCGTTTTGCAGGCCCTCAGGCAGCGGCACGCCGCACACCGAGCGGCTGTCCTGGTATTCCTTCCAGCCGCTGCCCGCCAGGTAGCCGCGCACCACCGCTTCAACCGGAATCGGCTTGAGCCGCTGCACCAGCATGGAACGGTCGCGCACCTGCGGCGCCTCGGCCTCGCTCACCACGCTCTCGGGTACCTCGCCAGTGAGGTGGATCGGGCAGATGTTCAGCCCGCTGGGGCCGAGCTTGTCGAACCAGAACAGCGAAAGCTGCGTGAGCAAGGCGCCCTTGCCCGGAATCGGCTCGCCCATGATCACGTCAAACGCGCTGATGCGGTCGCTCGCCACCATGAGAATGCGGTCGTCGCCCACCGCGTAGTTGTCGCGCACCTTGCCGCGCGCGAGCAGCGGCAGCGAGGCGAGGGCGGAGGTGTGCAGGGCAGGGGTCATGATGGGTCAGCCAGAGCGGGGACGGATCGGATGCGCCAAGAAAAAAGCCCGCCAACGAACAGTTTGCGGGCTTTGAACCATTCAGGCCGATTATCGCAGGCGATCCCTGAGACGAATGCCGGCCCGCAGGTCAGGGGTCAGACCACCTGCTGCACCAGTTCGCCCTTGGCGTAGCGGGCGGCCATGACGCTCAGGCTATCGCCCCGGATCTTCGCGCCCTGGCCCTCGCAACCAAATTGCAGGTAGCGCTGCTTGGCGATCTGCTTGGCGGCTTCGCGCGCCGGCTTGAGCCATTCGCGGGCGTCGAACTTGTCGGGATTTTCGGCCAGGAACTTGCGCACCGCGCCGGTCATGGCCAGGCGCACGTCGGTGTCGATGTTGATCTTGCGCACGCCGTGCTTGATGGCCTCCTGGATTTCCTCCACTGGCACACCGTAGGTCTGCTTCATCTTGCCGCCGTACTGGTTGATGATGTCCAGCAGATCCTGCGGCACGCTGCTGGAGCCGTGCATCACGAGGTGGGTGTTGGGAATGCGCTGGTGGATTTCCTTGACGCGGCTGATGGCCAGGATGTCGCCGGTGGGCTTGCGGCTGAACTTGTAGGCGCCGTGGCTGGTGCCGATGGCAATCGCCAGGGCATCGAGCTGGGTGGCCTTGACGAACACGGCGGCCTCTTCCGGGTCGGTCAGCATCTGGCTGTGGTCCAGCTTGCCCTCGGCGCCCACGCCGTCTTCCTCACCCGCTTCACCGGTTTCCAGGTTGCCCAGGCAGCCCAGCTCGCCCTCGACCGTCACCCCCACCTTGTGCGCCATCGCCACCACCTGGCGCGTGACCTCGGTGTTGTATTCGAAGCTGGCCGGTGTTTTGCCGTCCTCCATCAACGAGCCGTCCATCATCACCGAGCCAAAGCCCAGGTCGATCGCGCCCTGGCAGATCTTCACGCTGGTGCCGTGGTCCTGGTGCATCACCAGCGGGATGTGCGGATAGGCCTCGCAGGCCGCCTGAATCAGGTGCTTGATGAAGGGCTCGCCGGCGTACTTGCGGGCGCCCGCGCTGGCCTGCAGGATGACCGGCGCACCGACCTCGTCGGCCGCCGCCATCACGGCCTGCACCTGCTCCAGGTTGTTGACGTTGAATGCCGGAATGCCGTAGCCGTTGGCCGCGGCATGGTCGAGCAGTTCGCGCATGGAAACGAGCGCCATGAGAATCCCCTAAAAACGAGTTGGTAACCGGTTGGTAACTCGGAGAATTTTAGCGCCGGAGGCCTTGCGCTCTAATGACAAACCCGTATCCGGAAGAAAGGGAATCCTGTCTCTCCCGCCTCCGGAGCAGGTGCCTTGCTCAGCACACGCCGAAGATCCGGCTTTGCCGGTCCAAGGGCGTGGTCCCCCTGGGGGGAAGCCGCGCAGCGGCGCAGGGGGGTCAAATCACTCCGCCCGGCACATCTTCAACGTGTTCGTGCCACCGGGCGAACCCATCGGTTCGCCCACCGTGATGGCGTAGACGTCGCCGCTGTGCACGATGCCGCGCGCCTTCAGGTGCTTCTCAGCGTCGGCCAGGGCGGTGTCGCGGTCGGCGCTGGTGTCCATCAGCAACGGGCGCACGTTGCGGTAGAGCGTCATGCGGCGTTGGGCGGCAACGTTGGAGGTGACGGCGTAGATCGGCATGCGCACGTTGTGCCGGCTCATCCAGAGCGCGGTCGAGCCGGATTCGGTGAGCGCCACGATGGCCTTGGCTTTCAGGTGGTGGGCGGTGAACAGCGCGCCCATGGCGATGGCGAAGTCGATGCGCTTGAAGGTTTCGCCGAGAAAGTCGTCTTCCAGCGGGTCGTGGTCGGTCTTCTCGGCTTCCAGGCAGATCGCCGCCATCTGCGTCACCGTCTCCAGCGGGTACTTGCCGGCGGCGGTCTCGGCGCTGAGCATCACCGCGTCGGTGCCGTCGAGCACCGCGTTGGCCACATCGCTCACCTCGGCGCGGGTCGGCACCGGATTCACGATCATGCTTTCCATCATCTGGGTGGCGGTGATCACCACCTTGTCCATCTGGCGCGCCAGCTTGATCATGTGCTTTTGCAGACCTGGCACCGCCGCGTTGCCCACCTCCACCGCCAGATCGCCGCGCGCCACCATGATGCCGTCGGACACCTTGAGGATGTTGGCCAGCTCGGGGATGGCTTCGGCGCGCTCGATCTTGGCGATCAGCGCCGGCCGGTGACCGAGCTCGGCGCCCGCCACGTTGCACAGCTGGCGCGCCAGCTCCATGTCGGTCGCGTTCTTGGGAAAGCTCACCGCCACGTAGTCGGCCCGCAGGCCCATGGCGGTCTTGATGTCTTCCATGTCCTTGGCCGTCAGCGCTGGCGCGGTGAGACCGCCGCCCTGCTTGTTGATGCCTTTGTTGTTGGACAGCTCGCCGCCGAGTTTCACGGTGGTGTGCACCGCTGGGCCGACCACCTTGTCGATGGTGAGCACGATCAGGCCGTCGTTCAGCAGCAGGGTGTCGCCGGCTTTCACGTCGCGCGGCAGTTCCTTGTAGTCCAGGCCCACGCCGCTGAGGTCGCCCGCGGTGGTGCGCGACGCGTCGAGCACAAACTTCTCGCCCGGCTCCAGCATCACCTTGCCCTCGGCAAACTTGCCCACGCGAATCTTGGGCCCCTGCAGGTCGGCCATGATGCCCACCTCGCGCCCCGCGCGCTGCGCCGCTTCCCGGACCAAGCGGGCGCGGTCGATGTGGTCTTGCGCTGCGCCGTGCGAAAAATTGAGCCGCACCACATTGACGCCGGCGCGAATCATCGCCTCCAGCAGGTCGGGCGCGCTGGAGGCGGGGCCGAGGGTGGCAACAATTTTGGTGGCGCGCTGGGTCATGGTGTTGTCTCGATCGACGGGGTTCCGCCAGTGCGAAATGCCTGGCCTGTGTAATTTGGTTTCAATTGTCCATGAAACCTGTTACCAGGCGGTTACGGCATCGGCATCCCCTCGGACAACAGCACCGTGATTGCCCATGACCCTGGCTCGTTGCCCAACCCAGGTCTCAGGGCCCCAGGCATGTGTCCCAGACACCGGTCTCCAGGGCGATGGCAGCCTCGGAGTCGTCGAAGATGTGCAGCTTGGCGACCTTCAACCGGACACCCGAGATGATGGGCTGCCAGCCCAAGCGTTGCGCGAACTGGCGCACCAGGCTTTCCAGCAAGTGCACGTGGCCGGCAGTGCTGTCGTCCAGGAGGATCTGGCGCGCCTGGCAAAGGTCCAGCACCTGCGCGATGTGGTCGCCAGGCTGTAGGACCTTAAGCCCCTGATTCAGCTCGACATCGACACGAATCGCCTGGGGACGGCGTTTTTTGTGCGCCAGGTACCGATCGGTGCCTCCATGCACAGGTCCGAAAATCTCAGGCTCTGGCAACCAAGCGCCTGAGGCGGGCGACGACCCTGCGCCGCCGTGGGGCGTTCAAGCGTCAGCAAGGCATTGGTCATTCTGGCGACTTCATGACCGGCGCCTCCCAATCCTGGAACTCGTCCTCGTCTGCCGCCTTGAAGGCGCGCTCAGCCGAGCGAAGCGTGTTCTCGATCAGCATGGTGACGGTCATCGGTCCGACCCCGCCCGGCACGGGTGTGATCCACGACGCCTTTTCCTTCACCTCGTCGAAACACACGTCGCCCACGATGCGGCCGTCCGGCAGGCGATTGATGCCGACGTCGATGACGATAGCGCCCTGTTTCACCATCTGCGGGACGATCAGCCTGGGCCGGCCGGCGGCCACGATCAGGATGTCGGCGAGGATGGTGTGCTGCGCGAGATCGCGCGTTTTGGCGTGGCAGATCGTCACCGTCGCCTCGCGTTGCAACAGCATCAGCCCCATGGGCTTGCCCACGATGTTGCTGGCGCCCACCACCACCGCGTTTTTGCCCGCCACGTCGATGCCCGTGGTGTCAAGCAGCAGTTGCACGCCATAGGGTGTGCAGGGCGGGAATATGCTGGTGCCGGTGACCAGTGCGCCGACGTTGTAGAGGTGGAAACCGTCCACGTCCTTGTGCACCGAGATCGCCTCCAGCACGCGCACGATCTGAATGTGGGCGGGGAGTGGCAGCTGAACCAGAATGCCGTGAACGCTGTCATCGTCGTTCAGGCGTCGGATCGTGGCCAGCACCTCGGCCTCACTGACATCGGCCGGCAGACTGATGTGCAGCGAACGCACGCCGCATTCTTCGCACGCCTTGATCTTGTTGCCGACGTAAACCCTCGAAGCCGGGTTATCGCCGACCAAGATCACCGCCAGACCGGGCCAGACGCCACGTTCCATCAGGCGCCCAACGCGCTCCCGGAAACCCGCCCGAAGACGCTTGGACAGCGCCTTGCCGTCAATGATCTGGGCCGTCACCGCGCGACCTTCAGCGGAACACCACCGTCTTGTTGCCGTGGATCAGCACGCGATCTTCGAGGTGGTAGCGCAGGCCCCGCGCCAGCACGGCCTTTTCCACGTCCTTGCCGCTGCGCACCAGTTCTTCGGGCACATCAGAATGGTCGATACGCACCACGTCCTGCTCGATGATCGGGCCTTGGTCGAGCTCGGAGGTCACGAAGTGGCAGGTGGCACCAATCAGCTTGACGCCGCGCTGGAAGGCCTGGTGGTAGGGTTTGGCGCCCACGAAGCTGGGCAGGAAGCTGTGGTGGATGTTGATGATCTGGCCCGGGAACTTGTCACACAGATCGGGTGCAAGGATCTGCATGTAGCGCGCCAGCACCATCACGTCGCCCTCCGCTTCGCGGTAGAGCTGCTCGACCTTGGCGTAGGCGGTGGCCTTGGTCTCGGGCGTGACCGGCACGTGGTGGAACGGGATGCCGTGCCATTCGACCAGGCCGCGGAAGGTCTCGTGGTTGGAGATCACGCAGGGAATATCGATGTCAAGCTCGCCCGCATGCCAGCGGCCCAGCAGGTCGTAGAGGCAGTGCTCCTGCTTGCTCACCAGGATGACGACGCGCTTCTTGCGCGCGCTGTCCGAGATGCGCCACTGCATGTTGAACGGCGCAGCGAGCTTGGCGAATTCGGTGCGAAAGTCGGCGATGTCCAGCCTCAGGGAATCAGCCAGGATCTCCTGGCGCATGAAAAACAGCTGCGATTCGGTCTCGGCGTGGTGGCTGGCTTCGGTGATCCAGCCGTTGTGTTCGGCGAGGAAGTTGCTGACGGCGGCCACGATGCCGACCCGGTCGGGGCAGGAGAGTGAAAGCGTGTAACGGCGGAGTGAGGTGCTCATAGGGTTCCTTCAGTCCTTGGCCGTGCGTTTGGTTTTTTGCGGGTCGTCGAAGGGCAGGCTGTGGGTGGTGGCGGTGCAACTCAGCGCAACGCCTCGCAAAGCCAGCGCGCGGCCGGGTACGGCGTAGGCGGGGTCCATGCGCGCGATCGCCATGGAGCGCCCGGTCAGGCGCGAAAACATCGCGCAGGTCACGAAGCCGACTTTTTTGTCGCCGTCAAACAGCGCATCGCCGGCCTGCGCAGCTTCGGTGCTGGCGAACTCGACGCCGAAGATCTTGAAGCGCTCTTGACCCTGCAGGCGGAAGTGTTCGTTCGCGCCCCGAAACTCGGTCTTGCCGGGCGAGACCGTGAAATCCAGACCCAGTTCCCACAGCGTGTCGCCAATGGGCTCGCCGTCCATGGGGTACATGTCGGAGTTGTCGTAGGGGTAGAACAGCAGGCAGCTTTCGACGCGCAGCCAGTCCAGCGCGGTGAAGGCGCAGGGCATGATGCCGATGGTCTTGCCTTCCCTGACGATGGTGTCCCAGATGGTGGGCGCGTCAGCTGCCTTGCAGAAAATCTCGTAGCCGCGCTCGCCGGTGTAGCCGGTGCGAGAGATCATCACCGGGCGACCGAACAGCTGGGTCTGCAGGTGATGGAAGTACGGCAGCTGCCGAATACCGGGCACGTGCTGGCTCAGGTATTCGACCGCCAGCGGGCCTTGCAGCGAGAGGTCGTGCAGGTCGTCGTCGAACAGCACCGAGACGTTGCGGCCCACCGCACCACGTGTGAGCATCTCATGGCCCTGGCCAGAACCATGTACAACCATGAAAGCGTTCGGGCCGTTGCGGTAGATCACGCAGTCGTCGATGAACTTGCCGGATTCGTTGAGCATGCAGGCGTAAACCGACTTGCCCGGGTAGAGCTTGCTGACGTTGCGCGTCGTGGCCTGGTTGATCAGCATCTCAGCGTGCGGGCCGATGACGTGCACCTTTTTCAGACCCGAGACATCCATCAACCCAGCCTTCGTGCGGATGGCTTCGTGTTCATCGGCGAGGTCGGTGCTGTAAGTCCAGGCCGTGCCCATGCCGTTCCAATCGGCCAGGGTCGAGCCCAGCGCGCGGTGCCGGTCGGCCAGTGCCGAAATGCGCCAAGAGTTCATGAGGTTCTCCAGTGAAGAAAGGAAGGATCAGAAGAAGTCAGGCTGTCTCGACCAGACGTTCGATGTCGGCCGCGGTGCCGGCGGGCAGGGCCTCGCCATCGTCGAAGGGTGCAAGGTAGGCCAGCGCTGTCGGCAGAAAGCGCGTCAGTCCCTTGTATTCGACCAACTGGGGCGGCAGGTTGCCGAGCACGCGGTGCAGGCGCTTGCCCCACTTGGGCACACGCACCAGCTCGTCCAGCGACGCGAGGTAACAGCGAATGGGGAACAGCAGTGCGTTGCTGCGCGGCAGACGCCACAGGGTCTGTAACTCCACCCGGAGGTGCAGCTTGCGACCGATGTTCTCGGCGTTCAGCGAAGCGCGGTCTGATCCCCATTCGGGGTAGGTCTCGGGCGCGGTGTCCAGACGGGGGTTGACCGTCATGGTCCAGTTCAGGCGACGCACCGGTTGGCCCAGGCGGATCAACATCAGATACTTCAACGCGCGCTCGAACACGCCCGCCTGGTGCGCCAGTGGCACCGGGCCGTGCCACTCCATGAAGTTCATACCGACGTTGAAGTCCAGCGACCAGTCGGCCTGGGAGGTCACCATGCCGGCGTCCAGAAACAGCGTGCCCTCGCGCTGATCGCAGATCGCAAAATCGCCCTGCGCCTGGCGCGTGATGTATTCCAAGGGCTCACACGGCAGCGTGGCCACATCGCCGAACACGAAGGTCTGTTCAAGGCCCAGCGGGCGATTGACCCACGTCCAGGTGGCGCCGAAATCGGGGCCGGTCTTGGTGAGCGAAAAGTGCTCGGGATAGTCGGTGCTGAGACGATCCATCAGCAGCTCCAGCGTGTCCCACTGCGCTGTCATCATGTGCGGCAGCGCCTGGCAGCGGCCGGGGTCGCGCTCCAGCGTGATGGCTCGGTCGCGGCATTCGGCAATGTAGTGCTCATCCACATCGAAGCCGTGGCGGTAGGCCCCAGACGGGCCTTTGCCATCATGCGGCTCCATGTTGACGCTGTACATGTAGCGGTCTTCCGGGAATGGGAACGGAAACCGCAGGATGGAGGCTTCGCTGTTGCGGTAGCTGTAGTCGCCGCGGAAGGTCTCGTTGGGTTTGAAGACGATGGACATGGTGGTTGCCTCCAGTCAAAACGGGTTCAGAGATCGAGCACCAAGCCCGCACTGCGCGCGCGCGACACGCAGGGCATGATGAATTTTGCTTGCTCCGCCGGGCTCAGAAAATGGTCGCGGTGCTCGGCCTCGCCGTCCAGCAGCGGTGTGATGCACACGCCGCAGGCGCCGCCCCGACACAGGCAGGGTGCGGCCACGCCGATGCGTTCAATCGCTTCAAGCAAGCTTTCGTCTTCGGCCACCTGCACGCGCAAACCGCTCTTGTGCAGCACCGCCTCAAATGCCTTGCCGCCGCTGGCACCGCTGCCAAAGTGTTCGGTGTGAACCTGGGCGTCTGGCCAGCCCGCCGCCGCTGCAGCAGCCAGCACCGAGGTGTTGAGCTCGTTCGGGCCGCACACCGACAGGTGGGTGCCAGCCGGTTGGCGCGCCAGCAGCGCCGCGGTGTCGAGCCGACGACCGTCGGCGTCCCAATAAAAAAACACCGGCACGTCGGCGGGCAGCCAGGGCGCGAACACAGCCTGTTCTTCTTCGCGGCAGCACACATGAAGTTCGCAGCCGGTCTTGCGCACGTTGGGATCCTGCAGGTACGACAAAAACGGTGTGATGCCGATGCCGCCCGCCACCATCAGGTGGCGCCGTGCAGCGCGCACCGGCGCAAACAGGTTGGCGGGCCACTGTGCGGGCAGCAAATCCCCCACCTGCAGCCGTTCGTGCACCGCTGCCGAGCCACCGCGCGAGGCAGCCACGCGGCGCACGATGATGTCGTAGCGGCTGCGGCTGCCGGGCGGGTTGACCAGCGAATAGGCGTTCCGGTGGGTGCGACCCACCCCGGGTAGGCTCAGCAGCACATGGGCTCCGGCGCCGGTGGGTGGCAGGGGCGCGCCGTCAGCGCTGGCGAGTTGCAGATGGCGCAGGCTGGGCGACAGCATGGCCGCCGACACCACGCGCAGGGTCAAGCTGGAACCGTTCATGGGAATACCTCCTGCACCGCCGGTCGCACACCGGGCTGTTCGGCATCGACCATCACGCCCATGAAGGCGCCGTGGCGACGGGAGAAATGGTCGCGCACCAAGAGGTGACGGCCGCAACCGGCGCAGACCACCACGTTGGTGGTGACGCCATTGGTGAAGCTGTGGCAGTGCGTGCACCAGACGCGGCGCTGCTGGCTACCCGCGTGCGCCAGTTGCACCTGGGCCGTGGCCAGCCCGGCCTGCGCGGCCAAGGCCGCCACCCGCCACACAAAGGGCTCGGTGCCTTGGGCGCACAGCCGCTCGTTCACAGCCAGCGGCTGTGCCTGCGCCAGCACCTGGCACAGCTCATCCACACCGGGCAGCACGGTCAACGTGCCCAGCGCCACGGTGGGCGCTTCCGTGCCGATCCAGCAGACCTGCAAACGTTGCGCCACCGGAGCGAAGGCGGTGCTCAACGCGGCCAGCAGGTCCGCGTCCATGCTGCTGGCCTCGAGCACCAACCAGTGGCGCGCGGCACTCAGGTCGGGGTGCAGCGGCGCGTACACCGGGCGACTCACGACGTCGGAAGGCTTCAGGCTCATGGCGGGCTCCTGGGGCTTCAGCCGAGGTTGTGACCGGGAATCCAGTTGGTGCCCGCCAGCGGCACCTGCGCCATGGCTGCGGCTTCCACCGTCAGGGCCACCAGGTCTTCGGGCTCCAGATGGTGCACGTCCTGCTTGCCGCAGGCGCGCGCCAGCGTGGTCAGCTCCATGGTCAGCGTTTTCAGGTAGTTTTTGACGTGCTTGGCGCCCATGTCGGGCTCCAGGCGCTGCTCCAGAATCGCGTCTTGCGTGGTCACGCCCACCGGGCATTTGCCGGTGTGGCAGTGGTGGCAATAGCCGGCCTTGGTGCCCAGGGCAGCGTAGTCAGCCTCAGCACTGTGGGTCTGGCCGCCTTGCTGGTAGGTGTCGCGGTTGCAGCCAAGCGCCATGAGCACGCCCTGGCCGATGGCCACCGCGTCGGCACCCAGGGCCAGCGCCTTGGCCACGTCGGCGCCGGTGCGGATGCCACCCGAGACGATGAGCTGCACCGTGCCGATCATGTCGAGGTCGCGCAGCGCGGCCACGGCTTGGCGCACCGCCGCCAGCGTGGGGATACCGGCATGTTCGATGAAGCAGGTCTGCGTGGCGGCGGTACCACCCTGCATGCCGTCAACCACCACCACGTCGGCACCGGCGTGCACCGCCAGCTTGACATCGTTGTAGACGCGGGTCGCGCCGACCTTCACGTAGATCGGTTTCTCCCAGTCGGTGAGTTCGCGCAACTCCTGGATCTTGATCGTCAGGTCGTCCGGGCCGGTCCAGTCGGGGTGCCGGCTGGCCGAGCGCTGGTCCACGCCCTGCGGCAGGGTGCGCATTTGCGCCACACGCGGGTTTACCTTCTGGCCTAACAACATGCCGCCGCCGCCAGGCTTGGCGCCTTGGCCCAGCACCACTTCAATGGCGTCGGCGCGGCGCACATCGTCGGGGTTGAAGCCGTAGCGCGAGGGCAGGCACTGGTACACCAGGGTTTTGGACGACTGGCGCTCTTCCGAGGTCATGCCGCCATCGCCCGTGGTGGTGCTGGTTCCCGCGGCGGTGGCGGCTTTGCCCAGCGCCTCTTTCACGTTGGCCGACAGCGCGCCAAAGCTCATGCCGGCGATGGTGATGGGGGTGTCGAGCACGATGGGCTTCTTGGCGAAGCGCGTGCCCAGCACGGTCTTGGTGGAGCACTTCTCGCGGTAGCCCTCCAGCGGGTAGCGCGAGAGCGAGGCGGTGAGAAACACCAGATCGTCAAAGTGCGGCAGCTTGCGCTTGGCGCCCAGGCCACGAATCTCGTACAGGCCGGTGCTGGAGGCGCGGTGGATGTAGTCCAGCGTGCTGCGGTCGAAACTGGCCGACTCTTCCAGTTGCAAGCGCTTGAAATGAATGGGGTGTTCGGTGTTTGACATGTCAATAGTCCTGATCGGCGTCGGCGTTCCAGTGGTAAAGGCTGCGGGCCGAGGCCACGCGCTTGAAGTCCTTCGGGTCGTGATGGGACAGACCGGCCTGCGCCAGCAGGTCCGCCAAGGCGGCGGTGTCGGCTTCGGTCAGGGGCTCCAGCTGCGCGTCGGCACCCAGCGACTTGATGCTGCCGCGAACATAAATCACCGCCTCGTAGAGCGAATCGCCCAGCGCGTCGCCCGCGTTGCCGCAAATCACCATGCGCCCGGCCTGCGCCATGAAGCCCGAGAAACTGCCCACCGAGCCGCCGACCACGATGTCGCCGCCCTTGAGCGAGATACCGCAGCGCAGCCCCGCGTCGCCGTCAATCACCAGCAGGCCGCCGTGCGCTGAGGCGCCCGCGCTGTTGGAGGCAAAACCCTTCACATGCACCTTGCCGCTCATCATGTTTTCGGCCACGCCGGTGCTGGCGCTGCCTTGAATCGTCACGTCAGCGAATTTGTTCATGCCCGCCGCGTAGTAACCGGCGTGGCCCTGAATGGTCACGCGCACCGGCGCGTTGATGCCGACCGCGATGTTGTGCGCGCCGTCGGGGTTCAACACGGTGATGTGCTGGCCCGCCAGCGATTCGGGCGTGCCATGCAGGTGCTGGTTGAGTGCGCGCACACCTTGGCGGCTCAGGTCAAAGCTCAAATTTTCCATACGTACATCTCCTCGGGAGCGGGTTCAAAAACGGTCGCGTGGGCAATGCCCGGCAAGTGCGCCAGCGAGCGGAATTCGGAGGCAATGGCCACAAAGTCGTCGGTCTCGGCCACCACGGCGGGCTTGCAGGCAAACGGGTCGCGGATCAGCGCCAGCTCGGTCGGCGTGCCCATCAGAAAGGTGTAGAAGCCATCCAGCGCCACAAAGGCTTTTTCCAGCGCCGTGTGCAGGTTGTCGCCCTCGCGCAGGCGCCACTCCAGGAAGCGGCAGGCGGCTTCGGTGTCGTTGTCGGTCTCGAACTTGATGCCGCGCGGCTCCAGCATGCGGCGCACGCCGTTGGGGTTGGAGAGCGAGCCGTTGTGCACCAGGCAAAAGTCTTCGCCGGCGGTGAACGGGTGGGCGCGGTCCGGCGTCACCGCCGACTCAGTGGCCATGCGGGTGTGGCCCACCAAGTGGCTGCCCACCAGCTTCGTGAAGTCGTAGCGCTGTGCCACCTGGGCCGGGGTGCCAATGTCTTTGTACAGGTCGATCCGGCGGCCGGTCGACAGGATGTGCAGCTTGGCGTCAAACGCGTGGATGAATGCCTTCACCGGGTCCGCCGGGCCATCAAACGTGAAGATGGCGTGGTTGCCCTGGGTTTTTATCTGGGCCTTGACCTTCAGCGAGGCATTGAGCGCATCGGCCAGCGCCACCCAGTCATAGGCCGCCGCCGCCTCGGTCAGGCCCGAATACAGGCTGAGCTTGCGCTGGCTCTCGGGCAGCGGCTGGCCAAACACGGCCATGCCCGCCGAGTCCGGGCCCCGGTCGTGCATGCCAATCAGCATCGGCACCATCAGCGCGCCGAGCTGGCTGTGCAGCTCGGGCTTTTTCAACAACAGTCCAACAATTCCACACATGGTTGCGTCCTTCAGAAAAATTCCAGGTATTGCTTGACTTCCCACTCGGAGACGTGGCGCATGTACTCAATCCACTCCATGCGCTTGAACTTCAGAAACTCCCCCGTGACCGGCCCCAAGGCCTCGCAGATCACGCTGTCGGCTTCCAGCGCATCGAGTGCAGCGTTCAGATTCTGCGGCAGCAGGCCGATACCGGCTTCCTTGAGCTGGGCCTCGCTCCACTCATAGAGGTTGACGTTGCACGGCGCGCCCGGGTGCATGTTCTTGGCGATACCGTCCAGGCCGGCGGCGATGACGGCGGCCGTGGCCAGGTAGGGGTTGCAGGCGCCGTCGGGCAGGCGCAGTTCGAGCCGGCCCTTGGGAATGCGCACCATGGTCGAGCGGTTGTTGTCGCCATAGCTGATGTAGGCCGGTGCCCAGGTGGCGCCGGTGAGCGAGCGGCCCACCACCAGGCGCTTGTAAGAGTTGATGGTGGGCGCACAAAGGGCCGTGAGCGCGGGCGCGTGGTGCAGCAGACCGGCCATGAACTGGTAAGCCATGGGCGAGAGTTCCAGGCCGTTGGCATCGCTTTTGTCCTGAAAGAGGTTGCGCTTGCCGTCGCCGATGGACAGATGCATGTGCATGCCATTGCCCGGCCGATTGGCAAAGGGCTTGGGCATGAAGGAGCAGATCAGGCCAAGCTCGTTGGCGATCTCGCTCGCGGCCATCTTGAAGAAAATGAAGTGGTCACACGAGGTCAGACAGTCGGTGTAGGTGTAGTTCAGTTCGAACTGGCCATTGGCGTCTTCGTGGTCGATCTGGTAGACGTCGATGCCGGTGGTGCGCATGGCATTGGAGAGTTTTTCCAGGAACACCCGGGTGCGCGACAGGCCCTTGTAGTCGTAGCAGGGCTTGGCCAGGTTGTCACTGGCGTCGTGCGGCACGATGCTGCCGTCGGTGTTGCGGCGCAGCAGGGAAAACTCAGGCTCCAGGCCGGTGAACATCGTCAGGCCTTTTTCGGCCAGGCGCGCCACCTGCTTCTTCAGCACGACGCGGCTGTCGAATGCCCATGGCACCCCTTCCACATGGCCTTCGCAGACGATGCGCGCCAGGCCCGGCTGCCAGGGCACCAGCGACACGGTGGCGAGGTCGCCCACGGCCATGAAGTCCGGGCCGTGCGGCTCGATACCCACACCGCAGATGGCAAAGCCGGCGAAGCCTGCGCCATCGGTCATGACGGTGTTCAAATGATCAACCGGTACGGATTTGGCTTTCGCCACACCGTGGATGTCGACAAACTGCGCCAGCACATAACCAATGCCCTGGGACTTGAGGTAGGCCTGGGTCTCTTCGACGCTGGCAAAGCGTTTCGGGGGTACCAGCGCGCCCGGCTCGGGCTGGGTGACGAATGGGGCGGCAAGTGTGCTCAAGGGATAACTCCTTCGGTTGGCAATCGGTGTTCGGCTGGAGGGCCCGGCGACGTCGGTATTGGTGCATGGTCAACGTCGATGTTTCTTGCTATGCAACATTTATGCCTGCTGTGAACATTTTAAGTTCGGCGTGGCCTACACTTTTTTCAGCAGAAAAGACCAAGGAGGAAAATGTGAACAAACAGGGTGACAAGCCGGCGATTTCGCTTGAGGAATCGGTGGGATCGGCCATCAAAGAATTGCGCCAGCGCCACGGTCTGACCATCGCGCAGGTGTCGGAACAGGCCAGCATCAGCCGCGGCATGCTGTCCAAGATCGAAAATGGTCAGACCTCGGCGGGCATGGAAACGCTGGCGCGCATCGCGTGGGCGCTGGGGGTCTCGATGTCGATGTTGTTCAGCAAATACGACGTCACCGCGAGCACCGCGCAGCACATCAAAAAGGGAAAAGGCATGGAAGTGGTGCGCCGTGGCACCAAAAGCGGGCACACCTACCATTTGCTCGCTTACGACCAGGGCCCGGTCAAGCTGTTCGAGCCATTCCTCATCACCATGGATGACGACTCGGAGCAGTACCCCACGTTCCAGCACCCGGGCACCGAGCTGCTGTACATGTTGGAGGGCAAGTTGGAATACCGCTGCGGACCGGACACCTACCTGCTGGAGCCCGGCGACTCGTTGACCTTCCAGGGCGAGGTGGCGCACGGCCCCGAGAAACTGGTGAAGTTCCCGATCAAGTTCCTGTCGTTCATCGTCTATCCGCGCAGCGCGGAGTGAGACACGCCCGGACGCGCGTGATCAGCGCAGGGCCGTGACCAGCAGCAGGCTGTTCGCCTCGCAAGGGGCCAAGCGCCCCGGCGCCACCAGGCCTTGAAGGTGCAGGCCCTCCCCGGAGGCAAAGGTCTGGGCTTCGGCACCGTGTAGGGCCAGCTCGAAGCGACCTCGCAGCACCAGCGCAAGCACATCGGGCGCCAGTGGTAGGTCCACCGTTTGATCTTCGGCGATGAGCAGGTTGGCCTCAGCCTGACCTCGCCGCACCATCACGTTCCAGAGTTGCGTCGGCACACCAGGCTTGCTGCACTGCAGCTCCCGCTCGCCAGAAAACTGCGCGAAGGAGCCCGGGCCATCGAAATGCCACGCCTCGGTCTCGCTGCTCAGGCAAAGATCGCCGCCACGGACCATCACCGCAGTGCGCTCCATGCCATCGAAGCGCGAGAAGGGTCCGCTGGCGCCGATGTCGGCCACGCTGACGCGCCAGCGCAGCTCACCCATTGCTTCCTGGCTGGCGACGGTACGTGTCCAGCCGCCGCCGTTTTTCCAGGCCTCGCGCGTCAAGGTATCGACGGCAAAGCGCCGCAGTGACCCGGCCGCAGACGGTGTGCTCATGCAGCGCGCGCCGCCAGTGGCAGATTCGAGGTGAGTGCGAGCAGAACCTCGAACCGATCACCAACCAAGCTTACGTCGGCGACTGAAATGCCGAAAGCAAAGTGGACAGCGAGCGAGGCGGCCTTACCGGTCTGGCCGAGCTGGATGGCGTTGGGTGCGAAACCGGTCTCGACCTCCGCGCGGGATGCGCCCGTGGCCCCGCCCAGGCGGTCGACAAGCTGTTCGGCCAAGGCCAGCGTGGTGACGAAGGGCTTCATCGACTTCGCCATGTTGGGCAGGCCGTACAGCCAGTGCCGCCCCGGGGCGGCGCGGAGGTGTTCATCTCAGGACACCGCGCCCATGCCGTAGCGACCGGTGAGGAGGTTCCCGCTGCGGAATCGCTCGTGCGCATAAGGTGCGAGCGAGACATCGGTAGGCAGGCCCAGCGCTTCCTGCGCCAGCACCAAACCGACGCCGGGCGAGAGTTTGAAGCCGTGGCCCGAGAAGCCGTAACCAACCACCAGGCCGGGCACGTCGGGCAGGCGCCCGAGCACTGGGTTCCAGTCGGGCGTGACGTCGTAGACACCGGTCCAGGACGAGGCCAGACCAGCCTCACCGAACGAAGGGAAGCGCTCCGCCACTTGGGCACCGACCTCAACCACGTAGTCCATCGAGATGTCGCCCTGTTCGTTTTGCGGCACGTCCAGCGTTTCGCCCACCGTGCCTTCGCTCACCAGCATCTGGTTGCCGCCGTAGCTACGGCAGTAGAGCATGCCCGGCGAGCCCAGGTCCTTGAACACGGGCATCTTGAAGCTGTAGGCCTCCGGGCCTTCGAGGGCCAGCACAGCATGTCGCTCAGCCTTCACCGGCGTTGGCACGCCGGTCCATTTCTCAATCTCGCCAGCCCAAATGTTCTGGGTGCTGATCACGGTGCTGCTGTGGAACGTGCCCTGATTCGTTTCGACGCCGACCACGCGCCCGCCATCCATCAACAGGCGCTCGACGTTGACGCCTTCCATGATCTTCACGCCTTGCCGGCGCGCGGCGCGAGCAAAGCCGGTGGCGACCAGGTAGGCATCGGCGAAGCCGGCCTCGGGCTCGTAGCCAATCAGGGCAGCGTCGTCGAACTGGGCGATGGGCAGCAGCTCGCGCGCCGCGGCCTGGTCGATCAGACGCACCTCAACGCCCATGGTGGTCTGGCCGGCCAGCGCCGAGCGCAGCGGTTCGAGCTTGGGGCCCTCGGGCGCGCAGATCAGATAACCGCACTTGACCAGACCCGCGGACTGTTCCTCGTCGCCCAGATAGCCCGCGAAGTCGTTGAAAACCGCCCACGAGCGCTTGGCCAGCTCCACGTTCTCGATCACCGAATAGTGGGTGCGCAAGATGCCCGAGGACTGGGTGCTGGTGCCCGAGCCGATCTGCAACCGGTCCAGCACCAAGACCTTGCCGGCCCCTAGGCGCGCGAGGTGGTAGGCGACCGAACTTCCGATCACACCGGCACCAATCACGATGGCGTCATAACTTTGCATGGGGGGCCTTTCTGGGCTGGGGTTGGCAATGGGGAAGAGCTTAGGAGCGACGATGCACACCACCCATCAGCTGAAGCAAAACGGATGCTATGGTTTGGCTTAACGAATACTGCGGCCGCATCCGGCTTTCCACCACACCATCACATCCCATGTCGTCCAACGCTCTTGGCACCCGCAAATCCCGTCGCTCGCGCCAGTTGCCCGACCTGCAACTGCTCGAAGCCTTTGTTGCCGTCTGCGACGCGGGCTCGATGGTGATGGCGGCCCGGCAACTGGGTCTGAGCCAGAGCGCAGTCAGCCAAGCGGTCAAAACGCTGGAGAGTGAGCTCGGCCTCCAACTGCTGGACCGCGAAGTGCGTCCCGCCGTTACCACCCATGCCGGGCGCTTGCTGAGTGAACGCGCCTCCCGACTGCTCGGCCAGGCCCGCTCCATGGTCGACCAAGTGCGCGCCACCGCACGCCATGAACACACGCAGATCCACCTCGGCTGCGTCGATTCCTTTGCGGCCACCGTGGGCCCGCGCCTGATCCGCGCGCTCTCGGGCTCGGCGCAGCAGATCCTGATGTGGTCAGGCCTGACGCCCACGCTCACCGAACAGCTGCGCGGGCGCGAACTCGACTTCGCGATCTGCACCGACTCGGCCATCGACGACCCGCGCATCGTGCAGCGCCTGCTGTTCTCTGAATCCTGGGTCGCGGTGTTTCCCAAGGCGCACGCGGTCCAGACGCTGGTATCAGCACGAGAGCTCTCGGCCCTGCCCTGCGGCCTGCCCCTGATCCGCTATAGCCAGCGCTCGGTGATCGGCCAGCAGATCGAACGTTTCCTGCGCCACATCGGTGTGCAGGCACCACACACCTACGAGTTCGACGCCACCGACCCGCTGCTCAGCCTGGTGGCCTCGGGCCTGGGCTGGGCCCTGTCCACACCGCTTTGCCTTTGGCAGTCGCGCCAGTACCTCGACGAGGTGGTCGTGATCCCCATCCCTGCCACCCGGCTAGGCCAGCGCCATTTTTTCCTGCTCTCGCGTGAAGACGAATGGGCTGGCCTGGACGAACACATCGCCCGCGTTACCCGCGACGTGATCCGCCAGGACACGAGCGCGGCCATCCGCCGCTCCATGCCCGGCCTGCCGCCGGAGGCTTTGTTTTGCCCCATTGAGGAAACCCCATGACCATCGACACCACCACCTACACCCTGCACCACGGGACTGTGCCGCTGCTGATCTCGATCCCGCACCTGGGCACCGAGCTGCCACCCGAGTTCTCGGCCAGCATGAGCGACACCGCGCCGCTCAAGCAGGACACCGACTGGCACCTCGACCGCCTCTACGGTTTCGCTGCCGGCCTGGGCGCCTCGGTGTTGCAGGCCAAGGTGTCGCGCTACGTGATCGACCTCAACCGCCCGCCCTCGGGCGAGAGCCTGTACCCCGGCCAGACCACCACCGGCCTGTGCCCGACCGAAACTTTCCGCGGCGAGCCGCTTTATGACCAGGCCGATGCGCCCGGCGCGGTGCAGCAGGCCGACCGCCTGGCACGCTACTGGCGGCCCTACCACGACGCGCTGCGTGCTGAGCTGGACCGACTCAAGGCGCTACACGGCGCAGTCCTGCTGTGGGATGCCCACTCCATCGCCAGCGTGTTGCCGCGTCTGTTCGAGGGCAAGCTGGCCGACCTGAACTTCGGCACCGCCGACGGCCGCAGCTGCGCTCCGGCCATCGTCGACCAGGTGCTTGCCGAGGTCGACGCCACGCGCTTCACCCATGTGCTCAACGGCCGCTTCAAGGGTGGTTACATCACGCGCCACTACGGATCGCCCGACGACCGCGTGCATGCCATTCAGCTGGAGATGGCGCAAGACCTCTACATGCTCGAAGACCCACCGTTCACCTATCTCGAACACAGGGCCGCCACCGTTTGGCCGATGCTGCAGAAGATGTTGCAGCAGGCGTTGGCCGCACTGGCCCGCCTGAACACCTGACACGTCCACCAGGAGTCAACCCCATGCGCCCAGAAGACATCCTCAGCACCTACGGCCCGCGCGAAGCGATGGAATACGACGTGGTGATCGTCGGTGGCGGACCAGCCGGCCTCGCCACCGCCATCCGCCTCAAACAGCTTGCCGCCGAAAAAGGCAACGAGGTCAATGTCTGCGTGCTGGAGAAAGGCTCCGAGCCCGGCGCACACATCCTGTCTGGCGCGGTCATGGACCCCAAGGCCATCGCCGAGCTGTTCCCCAACTGGGAGGAGCTTGGCGCCCCGCTGAACCAGCCCGTGACCGGCGATGACCTGCTGGTGCTCAGCGAGACCAGCGCCACCCGCACGCCCGACTGGCTGATGCCGCGCAACTTCGACAACCACGGCTGCTACGTCATCAGCCTGGGTGCGGTCACCAAGTGGCTCGGTGAACAGGCGGAGGCGCTCGGCGTGGAGATCTTCGCCGGCTTCAGTGCCGCCGAGGTGCTCTACAACCCCAATGGCTCTGTGAAGGGTGTCGCCACTGGCAACCAGGGCGTAGGCAAGGACGGCGAGCCGACGGAGAGTTTTCAGATCGGAATGGAACTGCACGCGAAATACACTGTGTTTGCCGAAGGCGCCCGCGGCCACCTGGGCAAGCAGCTGATCACCCGATTCGGGCTCGACGAAGGCGCCGACGCGCAGACCTTCGCCATCGGTATCAAGGAGCTCTGGGAGGTGCCGGCGGAGCGGGCCAAGCCCGGCCTGGTGGTTCACACCGCCGGCTGGCCCATGGACAAAGACACTTTCGGCGGCGGCTTCCTGTACCACCTCGAAGGGAACAAGGTCACACTCGGTCTGGTGGTCGGTCTGGACTACCAGAACCCGTGGATGAGCCCGTTCGACGAGATGCAACGCTGGAAAACCCACCCCAGCATCAAGGCCCATATCGAAGGCGGCAAGCGCCTGGGTTACGGTGCGCGTGCGCTGAACAACGGCACGCCGCAGGCCCTGCCCAAGCTGGTGTTCCCGGGTGGCGCCCTGGTCGGTTGCAACGCTGGTTTCCTGAACGCCGCGCGCATCAAGGGCAGCCACGCGGCCATCAAGAGCGGCATGCTGTGCGCCGAAGCGGCGTTTGAAGCCGTGGCTGCAGGTCGCAGCAGCGACGAACTCACCGCTTTCCCTGCAGGCCTCCAGAAGAGCTGGCTGTACGAGGAACTCTGGACCTACCGCAACTTCAAGAACTGGTTCAAGAAGAGCCCGCTGCTGGGCAAGCTCATGACCGGCGTGGAGCACTGGTTCCTGCCCAAGGTCGGCGTGAGCAACCCGCCGTGGACGCTGCACAACACCACCAGGGACCACGCCAAGTTGCGCCCGGCCGCCGAAATGCCGCAGATCAGTTACCCGAAGCCGGACGGCGTGCTCACGTTCGACCGTCTCTCCAGCGTGTTCATCAGCAACACCAACCACGAGGAGCAGCAGCCGGCGCACCTGACGCTCAAAGACGCCGGCGTGCCGGTGCAGATCAACCTGGCGAAGTACGCCGGGCCCGAGAGTCGTTACTGCCCGGCGGGCGTGTACGAGTTCGTCAAAAAGGACGGCGCCGACCAACTGGTGATCAATGCGCAGAACTGCGTGCACTGCAAGACCTGCGACATCAAGGACCCGACGCAGAACATCGTGTGGGTCACGCCCGAAGGCGGCGGCGGGCCGAACTACGCGGGCATGTGATCACACCAAAACAGTGAGGAAAGCGGCCTCTGGCGGTGCATGAGACGCAGAGAGCGGCATTTGCGCACCTGTTTCATGCGAGGAATGTATTATTACTTTAGAGAAACTTTGGCACATTCCTTGCAGTGCCCCTGGGGTCCACAACTGCCACA
>JAIFNE010000057.1 GCA_020047875.1 Hydrogenophaga sp. | reverse complement strand
GGGCGCTCACCATCACCTGCGTGCTGGGTGTCGCTGGCGCACCGGTGCTGGTCTGGGCGATGGCCAGCGGGCTGCAGCAAAGCCCGCAAGGGTTCGAGGCGGCGGTGGTCATGACGCGCTGGATGTTCCCCTACATCGCGTTCATGTCGTTCGTGGCGCTTTCGGCCGGCATCCTGAACACCTGGCGGCGCTTTGCGGTGCCTGCGGCAACGCCGGTGCTGCTCAACGTGGCCATGATCATGGCCGCCTACTGGGGATTCCGTCGATCTACGCGATGGCGGGGGGCGTGCTGCTCGGTGGTGTGCTGCAACTGGCGGTCCAGATTCCCGCGTTGTACCGCGTGGGGCTGGTGCCGCGGATCCGGGTTCGCTGGTCGGATCTCCAGCGGGCCTGGAACCACCCAGGCACCCGGCGCGTGACCACGCTCATGCTGCCGGCTCTGCTTGGCGTGAGCGTGGCCCAGATCTCGCTGTTGATCAACACCCAGATTGCTTCGCACCTCGTCACCGGCAGCGTGAGCTGGCTCACCTACGCCGATCGCCTGATGGAATTCCCCACCGCACTGCTCGGGGTGGCGCTGGGCGTGGTGCTGCTGCCCCAGCTGGCCTCGGCCCAGGCGGCAGACGACGGCACGCGCTACAGCGGCCTGCTCGACTGGGGGTTGCGGCTGGTGGTGTTGCTGGCGGTGCCCAGCGCGGTCGCGCTGCTTACCTTTGCACACCCGCTGGTGGCGGTGCTGTACCACTATGGCGCCTTCACCAACGGCGATGTGCAGCAGACCGCGGTGGCGCTCATGGGCTACGGCGTGGGGCTGGTTGGGCTGATCGCCATCAAGGTGCTGGCACCCGGTTTTTACGCGCGTCAGGACATCCGCACGCCGGTGAAGATCGCCATCGTGGTGCTGGTGCTCACGCAATGCCTGAACCTGCTGCTGGTGCCGTACCTGGCCCACGCCGGGCTGGCGCTGGCGATCGGCCTGGGTGCCATGGTCAACGCGGTGTGGTTGCTGCTCGGCCTGAAGGCCCGGGGCGCTTACACGCCGTCGCCGGGCTGGGCCCGTTTTATCCTGCAGGTGGTGGCGGCCAGTGCCCTGCTCGCGGTGTTTCTGATGTGGGCGGCGGCGCGGGTCAACTGGCTGGACTTTGACGGACATGCGCTGCAGCGTGTAGGCTTGGTCGCCCTGTGTGTTGTGGGTGCGGTGGTGATTTACTTCACCACCCTGCTGGTCTCTGGCGTGAAGCTGCGCCAGTTTGTTCGCAAATAGGGTCTTCGCAGGCTCTGGTCCACTGGCTCGTTGTCATGTCCTTTTCTTTTGACTGGTCGGCCGCCACCCCGCTGGGTTATTTCGCCGCTCTGGTGAGCGACGACAACCACCTGCCGCTGCTTGAGGCGGCCGCAGCCATTGCGCAAGACGAGTACCCCGAACTCGACGTGCAGCAGGTGCTGGGCGATGTGGACCAGCTGCTCGCCCGCGTGAAGCGGCGCACCCAGGACGCAGCCGACCCGCTCCAGCGTCTGCGCTTGCTGAACCACTTTTTCTTCCGCGACATGGGCTTTGGCGGCAACGTCAACAACTACCACGACCCCGACAACAGCTACATGAATGTGCTGCTCAGAACGCGGCGGGGTATTCCCGTCACGCTGGCGGTGCTCTGGCTGGAGTTGGCACAAGGCCTGGGACTGAATGCCCGCGGGGTCAACTTTCCTGGCCACTTCATGGTGAAGGTCAATCTGCCCACCGGACAGGTGGTGATTGACCCGTTCACCGGTCAGTCGCTCAGCCGCGAAGAGCTGTCGGAACGGCTGGAGCCCTACAAGCGCCGTGAAAGCCTGGTGGATGACTTCGACGTGCCGGTGGGTCTGTACCTGCAAGCCGCACAGCCGCGCGAGATCCTGGTGCGCATCTTGCGCAACCTCAAGGAACTGCACCGCACGCAGGAAGACTGGTTGCGGCTGATTGCGGTGCAGGATCGCCTGCTTGTGTTGCTGCCCGAGGCCTGGGTCGAGTACCGCGACCGCGGGCTGGCCTGGGCCGAGCTGGGCGACAACCGCCTCGCCGTGAGCGATCTCGCGCTGTATGTCGAACACGCCGAAGACCCGCTGGATCGCTACGCCATCGAGCAGCGCCTGCGCGACTTGCGCCGCGAACTCAACTGAGACCGGCTGTTTCCGGTTGTAGGCCGCCCTGACGCCGTGCAGCACACGGCCCATTCATCGCTCGGTTGCCGTCGAGCAAGGACAAACTGGCGGCAGTTTTTTCCTGCCCCTCGGCACCCTGTGCCGAATGCAGCCGCAACGATCACAACCTTCAAGCCCCTGATCGCCAGCGCGCTCTTCCTCGTCCTTTTTCAGCTGGGTACATTGACGAACAAGGCGCCGACTCTGCCGATCCGTATGACGGGTCTGCGACTTGGCCCCAAGCAGGCCGGTGCTACGATCCCTTTCCCTTTTGCACCGGCTGAGTTTGGGCCTTGCGCACTGGACAGAGTACCGATGACCGACGACCAAATCTTGATCAGCTTGTACCGCACGATGGTGCGGATACGGGCCTTTGAAAATGCCGCGGAGATCGCCAGCCAGGGCGGCGTCAGTGCCTATGGGCAGAGTGCGGGTGGTGCCGCTCAGGTGCGCGGTCCGCTGCACTTGTCGACCGGGCAGGAAGCGGTGCCTGCCGGCGTGTGCGCACATTTGCGACCCGACGACTACCTCACCTCCACGCACCGAGGCCACGGCCACACCCTGGCCAAAGGCGCTGATCTGACCCGCATGATGGCCGAGTTGTTTGGCAAGTCCACCGGTTTCAACGGTGGCAAGGGCGGCTCCATGCACATCGCGGATTTTTCCGTTGGCATGCTGGGCGCCAATGGCGTGGTGGCGGCTGGCCTGCCCATCGCTGTGGGAGCGGCGCACGCACAAAAAATCCAGCAGGCACAGAGCCGCGCGGCTGGTGAGGCCCCGACAGATGCGATCACGGTCTGTTTTTTCGGCGACGGCGCGATCAACCGAGGGCCATTTCTTGAGGCGCTGAACTGGGCCCAGGTGTATGGGCTGCCAGTGTTGTTTGTTTGCGAGGACAACCGCTGGAGCGCCACCACGGCCAGCGGGCCGATGACCGCTGGCGCCGGTGCTTCGGCCAGAGCGCACGGCATGGACATTGCAGCCACCCAGGTGGATGGCAACGATGCACTGGCCGTCCACACCGCCGCTGCCGGACTGGTCGCCCAGGTACGTGCCGGGCACGGCCCGCTGCTGCTGCATGCGCTCACCTACCGCATCAAGGGCCATGTGTCGGTCGATCCGGCGGGCTATCGCGATCCGCAGGAGCTGGCGGCAGCACTGCTGACGGATCCGATTGCACAGTTGCGCGAGCGCGCACAGGCGCAGGGTTTCGATCTGCGCGAGCTCGATGCGCTGGACCACGCCGCCACCGCGGAGGTGAAGGCGGCGCTGGACGCAGCGGGTGCTGCGCCCTGGCCCGACGCCGACGCGGCCTATACCGACGTGCAAACCACAGGAGACGGCACATGGTTTTGAATGGTGCAACGGGAGCTGCTGCGCAAGAGATCAGTTATGCCCAGGCTGCCGTGCGCGCCGTGCGACGCGAAATGGCGATGGACGAACGGGTGGTGGTGCTGGGCGAGGACGTGGGTCGCGGCGGAATCTTCGGCCAATACAGTGGTCTGCAAGGCGAGTTCGGACCGCAACGCGTGATTGACACGCCCATCAGCGAGGCCGCGATCATGGGCGCCGGCGTCGGCATGGCGCTGGCGGGCATGCGGCCGGTGATCGAAATGCGGGTGGTGGACTTCGCGCTGTGCGGCATGGACGAAATCGTCAACCAGGCGGCCAAGAACCGCTTTATGTTCGGCGGCCAGGGTCGTGTACCACTGGTGGCGCGTATGCCTGGCGGCATCTGGGACGCTTCGGCCGCGCAGCATTCGCAATCGCTCGAAGCCTGGTTCGCCCACCTTCCCGGTGTGGTGGTGGTGTGCCCCTCCACCCCGCAGGACAACCACAGCCTGCTGCGCGCGGCCATGCAGTGCGGCGACCCGGTGATTTACATCGAGCACAAGACGCTGTGGGGCAGTACCGGTCCGGTGGATGAAACGCTGAGCCTGCCTTTGGGCAAAGCGGCAGTGCGCCGCCAGGGTAAGGCGCTCACGCTGGTGAGCTGGAGCCGCCAGGCGCTGATCTGCGAACAAGCCTGCGCCACGCTCGCGACCGAGGGTGTGGATGTCGAGTTGATTGACCTGCGCACCATCTGGCCTTGGGATCGCGAGCAGGTGCTGGCCTCCTGCGCCAAGACCGGACATTTGCTCGTCGTGCACGAAGCGGTGCAGGCCGGCGGTTTCGGCGCCGAGATTGCCGCCACCGCGGCCGAGGCCACCGGCTGCCGGGTGCGTCGGCTGGGTGCGCCGCGAATTCCAGTCGGGTACGCGCCGGTGCTGGAGGCGCAGTCGCGCATTGGTGTCGACGCGATTGCCTCTGCCGTGCGCTCCATGGTCGGTTGACCCGAGAACGCCTTTCTTCTTCAGCAAAGCGCCCACCGACCCCATGAAAAAAGCCCCTGCTCTTTCGCCCAAGCCGGTGGATCTGCCAGACCCCCATACGCAGGAGCCGTCCACTGCCGTCCCCCTCAAGGTCGAGGACTGGGCCACTGTCGCCATCATGGCGCTGCTGGCCGGCATCACCTTTGCCAATGTGCTGGTGCGTTACTTCACCGACAGCTCGTTCGCATGGACCGAAGAGTTCTCGATTTTTCTGATGATTCTGTTGGTCATGGTGGCGGGGTCGGCGGCGGTGGCTCGCGATCGCCACATAAAAATCGAGATTTTCTTGCTCAAGGGCTCGGCCTTGCGCCGGCGTCGCCTGGCGCTGTTCGGCGCAACCATGATGGCGCTGCTGTTTGCGCTGATGACATTCCTCAGCGTGCGCCTGGTCTGGGACAACTACCGTTTCGGTGAAACCTCGCCTGGTATCGGCGTGCCGCAGTGGTGGTACACCATGTGGTTGCCGATTCTTGCCGCGGGTATCACGCTGCGCGCCGTTGGCCTGTTTGTGCGTCACTGGCGGCGCAGGGCGGCCGAATGATTGCCACCCTGTTGTTTGCCGCTTTTGTGGCAATGATGCTGGCTGGCGTACCGATTGGCGCCGCCATGGGGTTGGCCGGCGCTGGCGCCATTGCGCTGGCCAACGCCGATGCGCAGTGGTTTGGCCTGTTGGCCGTGCCGCAAAACTTCTATGCTGGCTTGGGCAAATACCCGTTGTTGGCGATCCCGATGTTTGTGCTGGTCGGCTCGATCTTCGACCGTTCTGGCGTGGCGGCGCGGCTGGTGAACTTCGCCGTTGCCATCGTCGGGCGCGGCCCTGGCATGTTGCCGATCGTGGCGATTGGGGTGGCGATGTTCATGGGCGGCATTTCTGGCTCTGGCCCCGCCACGGCGGCAGCGGTGGGCGGCGTGATGATCTTGGCCATGTCGCGCGCTGGCTATCCCCGCGGGTTTTCTGCCAGTGTGGTCGGCGCGGCCGCAGCCACCGATATCCTGATCCCGCCTTCGATTGCTTTCATCGTTTACTCGGTGCTGGTGCCCAGTGCTTCGGTGCCGGCGCTGTTCGCCGCGGGTCTGATCCCGGGCGTGATGGTGGGGCTGGCCCTGATGATCCCTTGCCTCTGGCTGGCGCGGCGCCATGGCATGGGCCTGCTCGAAGCCGAGTTGCCGCGCCCCCCGTTCTGGCGCAGTTTGCGCGAGGCCAGCTGGGGGCTGGTGGCGCCGGTGCTGATCCTGGGCGGTATGCGCGCGGGCTGGTTCACGCCCACGGAGGCAGCGGTGGTCGCTGTCTTCTACGGCCTGTTCGTGGGTATGGTGATCCACCGCACCATCAAGGTTCGCGATCTGTTTGTCATCCTTCGGGAATCGGGTGAGCTGTCGGCGGTGATCTTGATCGTGGTGGCCTTGGCAGGCATCTTTGCTTTCTCGCTTTCCACCCTGGGTGTCATCGATCCGGTCACCCATGCGATCGTGAACTCCGGGCTGGGTGAATACGGCGTGTTGCTGCTGCTGGTGCTGCTGCTGGTGATGGTCGGCATGGTGCTGGACGGCGTGTCCATCTTTCTGATCTTCGTGCCGCTGTTGTGGCCCATCATGCAGCATTACCAGTGGGACCCGGTGTGGTTTGGTGTGTTGCTCACACTGCTGGTCGCGCTGGGTCAATTCACCCCGCCGATGGCGGTGAACTTGATGGTGTCGTGCCGGATTGCCGGGGTCGGCATGGAAGACACGGTGCGCTGGGTCCGCTGGCTGGTGGCTTCCATGCTCCTCGTGATCCTGGCGGTGTTGTTCTGGCCGCCGCTTGCGTTGTGGCTGCCCAATGCCCTGGGCTATTGATCGCTGTAAAGTGTGTTCCGCGTTCCCGTTCTTTTACCTATAAAGGAGACAGTTCTCATGAAGATTCGTCGTTCCCTGCTGGCTACGCTGGCTGCCACCGGTTTGTCTACCTTGCTGGCGGCCTTGCCAGCGACGGCCGTGGCCCAAACCAATCCCTACAAGGCTGAATACCGGATGTCGCTGGTGGTGGGCACTGCCTTCCCCTGGGGCAAGGGTGGACAGATCTGGGCTGACCTGGTGAAGGAGCGCACCCAGGGCCGCATCAACATCAAGCTGTACCCTGGCGTGTCATTGATCCAGGGCGATCAGACGCGGGAGTTCAGCGCGCTGCGCCAAGGTGTGATTGATATGGCGGTGGGCTCGACCATCAATTGGTCACCCCAGGTCAAGCAACTCAACCTGTTTTCGTTGCCATTCCTGATGCCCGACTACGCCTCGATCGATGCGCTGACCCAGGGTGAGGTGGGCAAGGACATTTTTGCAACCCTCGATAAGGCTGGCGTTGTGCCATTGGCTTGGGGCGAAAACGGCTACCGGGAGTTGACCAATTCCAAGCGGCCCGTGCGCACACCGGAAGACATCAAAGGTCTGAAAATCCGGGTGGTTGGCTCGCCGTTGTTCCTGGATACCTTTACCGCGTTGGGCGCCAACCCGACCCAGATGAGCTGGGCCGATGCACAGCCAGCCTTCGCCAGCGGCGCGGTGGACGGACAGGAAAATCCCATGTCCATCTTCACCGCGGCCAAGCTCCACAACGTGGGTCAGAAGAACGTGACCATGTGGGGGTACGTGGCCGATCCGCTGGTGTTTGTGGTGAACAAGGACATCTGGGCCTCCTGGACACCTGCCGACCAGAAGATCGTGCGCGAAGCGGCTTTGGAAGCGGGCAAACAGCAGATCGCCATCGCACGCAAAGGCCTCAACGAGCCAGGTCAACCGCTGTTGAAGGACATCGCTGCGTTGGGCGTCACCATCACGCAGTTGACGCCGGCCGAGCGCGAGGCTTTCGTGAAGGCCACGCGGCCGGTTTACGCGAAGTGGAAAACGCAGATCGGCGCCGATCTGGTCAACAAGGCCGAGAAGGCGATTGCTCAGCGCAAGCAGTGAGCCTCCTGCAGGTCTGAGGACAGGCCTCCTTCGGGAGGCCCTTTTTTTGGTGCGAACCTTGGGGATGGCATGCCGCCGACTGGCGCGCGTGGGTTCACAATCCGGGTTTTGCTTGAGGGCGCAACATGACGCGATTGATGCTGGTCGGGGCCACCGGCCTGGTGGGGCAGAGCGTGTTGCGCCAGGCGCTGACACATCCCCAGGTGGAGCAGGTGATCGCCCCCACGCGCCGCTTGCTGCCACCTCACGCCCGCCTGTTCAACCCGGTGGTGGATTTCGAGGCCCTGCCCACCGAGGCCGGCTGGTGGAACGTGGATGCAGTGATCTGCACCCTGGGGACCACGATCAAGGCGGCCGGTTCGCAGGCCGCGTTTCGGCGCGTTGACCACGACCACCCGTTGCAGGTGGCACAGATCGCCCTGAAACACGGCGCCAAAGCCTTCGCGCTGAACTCGGCCCTGGGCGCCGACGCGGCGTCGCGGGTGTTTTATTCGCGCACCAAGGGCGAACTCGAACGCGATCTGCGGGCGCTGGGTTATCTGTCACTCACGCTGGTGCGGCCGGGGCTGATCGGTGGCGATCGGCACGAATCCAGGCCTGCCGAGCAGATCGGCGTTCGCGTGTCGCAGTGGCTGC